>JBGPHB010000419.1:0-5178 GCA_041484155.1 Bryobacteraceae bacterium | reverse complement strand
CCGCCGAAAAACCGCAACTCGACGATCTTGCTGAGCCGTGGATCCACTTCAGACAAAGCGATCAGCGCATCGTCGAGCGCCGCCAGGTTGACATCTGGCCGGTTGAGGCCTATATGAAGCTAGTCGACCAGCACGGCGTGCGGTGGCAGTATCGGGCGCATTTCTTTGGGATCGCGGCCCAGTTGATGCGCCGGATTCTGGTTGATCACGCGCGGTCGCGGCACGCGCAAAAAGCGGGGCGGCGAACTCTGCGACTGCCCAGGCCGTTCGCGTCGCAGGTAGCCGCGCGCAAGTCTTTGCAATTCGAGGTACACCGCCGGTGTCAATTGGTCCAGAGCGTTCTGGTCGCCGTTGCCCCAATTCACGAGCAGTTGGGTCAGATTGTTCAGCGACTCCGGCATGCGGACCTCATCAGCATACATCACCTCTATACGGCGGACATCCGATGAGGGGATTTGCCCCCAGCTTCCGCGTGAGTGGATGAGGAGACGGTCAAAATGACAATCACGATTCTGGCTACGTTGTTGTTGGCGGCGGACATCGGACCGTTGGAGCGTTCATCTGAAAAGGCCGAGCTGGGGCGCCTGCTGTTCTTCGATCCGAGACTTTCGGCGGACGGCACCATCGCTTGCGCCACTTGCCACAATCCGTCCTTCGCGTTTACAGACGGCGCCCCGGTCTCGACCGGCATTCGCGGGCAGAAGGGAACCCGGCGTGATCAATCGGGCGTATAGCACGGTGCAGTTCTGGGACGGTCGCGCTGCAACGCTCGAGGAGCAGGCCAAGGGCCCAATGATCAACCCGATCGAAATGGGAAACACCCATGCGGCGATCGTGGCGACGCTCGAAAACAACCCGGGTTATCGACGCCAGTTTTCTGAAGCGTTCACTCCCGGAGAAATCACCATCGACCAGGTGGCCCAAGCCATCGCCGCGTTCGAGCGCACGGTGCTCTCCAGCAACGCGCCCTACGACCGGTATCAGGCCGGCGAGCGGAACGCTCTCTCAGCGGCCCAAGTCCGCGGTATGAAGGTGTTCTTTGGGAAGGCGAAATGCGATCAATGCCACGGAGGGCAAAACTTCACGAATGAGCAGTATCACAACCTCGGCATTGGCTCGGCCGATCCCGGAAGATTCGCCGTGACTCACGATCCGCGGGATTGGGGCGCATTCAAAACGCCAACCCTGCGCGAGATCGCCAACACGGCGCCCTACATGCACGACGGCAGCCTCAAGACGCTTGACGAAGTGGTCGACTACTATGGCCACCGCCGGACCGGGAAGCCGCTCGGTCTCGGCCATCGAGAGAAGAAGGATCTGGTCGAATTCCTGCACGCATTGAGCGGTACCGGCTGGCAGGTTAGATGAACAGGTCGACCGAGACCCTAAAGAGCAATGCGAGTTTCTTTGCCTGCTCCTTGCTGATGGAACGCATGCCGTTGAGAATCTCCGAAACACGTCCGCGCGTGCCGAATACAGGCAGGAGTTCTTTCGTGGTTCGGCCGCTGGATTCCATCAGGTACGCCAGCATCTCGTAAGGGGGAACGGGTGGCAGGGCGTGGTTGCGGTCATCGTAGGCCTGAATCAGGATGGCCATGGTTTCCAGCAGCGCCGATTCCTCCGCGGACAAGTTGTTCTCGCCCTTGTCCATTAATGCCTCCACGGCGGCGACCATTCGGTCGAACTCTTCCTCGGTATCAATGGCCTTGACAACAATGCGATTTGCCAGCCGGGCATACTTCTTTCGGTCGACTGTCAGGGTAGCGCTCATGGCTTCCACGTTCCTTTCATGTACTCCTTGTGCGTCATAGTGCCGCGGACAAACAGGACCCTAACTCTGAAGTTGATCTCCGCGATGAGCCGGTACTTGTTGCCGCCGATATCGAACACCATGAAGGGCGCGACGAAGTCGGCAGTGTTGAACGTCCGCTTCACTTCTGCAAAATTGACCCAAGTGGCCCGTTTTGTAAGGTCTCAGCCTCAGGGCTGCGCGATCACACGAAGGGAAGCGATCCGCCAATCCGTCCCTTCTCTTTTCAGCACGAACAACACCGAAGAGCTCCGCGCAGTGCTTGTGTCCAGGAGAGCAACGTCTGGTGTGACAAAGCGAATGGCTCGGATCTCGAAAGGCGATCTTAGCCGCAGCGGAACCGTATTTGCGACAGACCATGTCGCCTCACCCCACGGCTCCCGAGAAATCACGACAGTTACAGGCCGTTCTTCCGACGGCATGCCCCCGGGTTGTATCTCCACGCGTGCGAGAAGAACGCGGAAACCGTCGAAGTCCGCAGTAAACAAGTTACGCTCAGTCGGCGAGGCGTTCAGCGTTGAAATTACTTTCTCAATCGCCGTGCGGTCCGCCCCTTCATCCGCCCAGGCGCAGGAGGCGAACAGAATCGACAGGCACAGCAGTGGCCTCATGCAGCCATCTTATCGCAACCCGCTCCCTAACGGTCGCGGTTCGGTGAGTGGCTGGTGGCCCAGCGTGCCGAACCGCGACCGTAAAGGAGCGGGTTGAAGAAAAGCGCTAGAACACGAACTTCGCAGCGAGCTGCATGATTCGCGGATCCTGCGCGGTGAGAATCTGCCCGAACTGCGTCGTGTTCGTCAGGTTGACGAAGTTTCCGGTCGCTCCCGGTATGGATGCGAACGCGCGGAAACTGTTGGTCAGGTTGAAAGCTTCACCGCGGGCTTCCACGGTCATTCTTTCGCGGACGCGGAAGATGCGGGAAAGCGCCATGTCGATGCCCCAGTACCCGGGACCCGGAACGCTCGACCGGCCCAAGTTACCAAGCGTACCCAGAGCGGGCTGCGCGAATGCCTTGGGATTGATCCAGCACGACGGCGCCGCACCCGGGTTGTCGCACAGCGGATTCGGCAAAATCTGGTCGGGCCGCTGGTTGGCGTTGCCGCTGCCGCTCAACTGGCGGTCGGCGCCCGTCACCACCGTCTGGTAGGCGCCGGACAGGAAACGATAACTCGACGAAAGCCTCCAGTCCGAACCGATCGCGCGCATCATCCGCCCCTGGAATTTCGGGGATTCGAGCACGGCGGTAAAGTTGAAGATGTGGCGGCGGTCCAGCCCCTGGGTTCCGTCGAGCGTAGGCGTCTGGCAGTTGCCGCGGTCGAAACGGCGGTTGTTGGGATCGAGCAGACCCGCGCCGGTACCCGCCACCGACGCACCCTGGGTGATGTCACCGATGCAATGCGACCAGGTGTAGTTGGCGTTGAGGCTAACGCCGCGGGTGAGCCGTTTTTGCGTGGACAGGATCAAGCCGTTGTAGCTGACCGTTCCACCCGATTCCAGCGGGTCGACAAAGGCGAGATATTGCCCTTCCGTAGGATTCTTTAGATAAGCCACGCGGCGAACGTTGACATTGGCGGTACCGTTGCAGTCGGTGGCGGTGGCCGCGCAGGTGCCGCCGCGCGGACCCGCCACCAGCATCGCCGGGTTGGCCTGGTAGGTGACCCAAAGGTGTGCCGTCTGGGTGCCCAGATAAGTGGCGGACACCAGCCAGCTAGGTCCGATCTGGTGCTCGATCGCGAAGTTCCACGAATACACTGTAGTGGCCTTGGCGTTGGGCTGCTGCGGGACAAAAGATGCGAAGCGGATAAAGGGCGCGTCCGCACCAGAGGGGCCCGGGAACGGGTTCCCGCCGGGGTAGGTGGACCAGGGATCCGAGAAACTGAGCGGTCCGGGAATCCCGGTGAGCGCATTTCCAAACGGCGGCGCCGTGGCCGGCGTCGACATGATCATCGTATTCGGAAAATCGTAGGCGATTCCGAAGGACGTGCGGACCACGGTCTTGCCGTCGCCTTTCGGGTCGAACGCCAGGCCCAGTCGCGGCCCGAACTCGTTGTAGCGGTTCTCGACGCCAGTCAAGCCTGAGAAGTTTTTGTCGCCGGCATACAGAAGACCCACGGGCGCTTTCGAGAAGACCGTGCTTCGGACTCCCTGATTGAACCGATCCCAACTGAAGTTATAGACGGCGCCGTTGTTCAATCGCTGAGGCAGGAACGGCTCCCAGCGCAAACCGGCGTTCACCGTGAACCGTCGCGAAACCTTCCAGGTGTCCTGCGCATACAGGCCGTAATACCACTTGGTCGTAAATACGGTATTGGGCAGGCCTTGCGTCATGGTACCCACCTGGCCCAGAAGGAAGTCCGCCATCCCGGTGCCGGAGGATCGCCCATCGAAATTGAAAGCGGCGGAGGAAAAGACATTGGCCTTTTGGCTGTGCTGGTAGTGAAACGCGGAGAATCCGAACGCCAGTTGATGCGAACCCCGGATCAGGCTGACGTCGTCCGATAGCGTGTAATAGGACGGCACGAACGAGGCTTGGATGGCAGTGCCAACCCCTATGCTGGGCCCGCCGGTAACGGTGACCACCGTTTGATGGGGGACGAAACATGTGTACTTCACTCCGATGTCGCAGGCGGAGAAATAGTCGTCGTTAAAACGATACACGGCCACGCGATTGTAAGCGGCGCGGAACGTATTCACCGTGGTGGGCGTGATCAGGAAGGTGTGCCCCAGGGCCGTCGTGGTTGCCAGGTTGTCGAGACCGCCCTGACCCGTGTCCAGTAGGTTGCCCGAGAGAGAGTATGCCGGTGGCAGCAAATAGGCGCTTGCCATGAAGCGGCCGAAAATCGACTGGCGGTCCGAGAGCTGATAGTCCACGCGGCCCAGGACCTGATATTCATTGATCTTCGACACTGGGCCGAACGAGCTCTGGCCGCAGGGGCCGCTGGAGACCGGCAGCTTTTTCACGATGGCCAGGGCCTGCGTGCTGAACAGAGTCGGCGAAATCTGGTTGTTCAAGAAATTAGCGCCGCCGGCATCCTTCAGTTGAGGGAAGCCGCAGCCACTGAAGTCGCCCGTGAGCATGCGAGCGGTCGGAACGAAGCCCGGGCGGTCCGCCGGGTCCGATCGGGTCTTGGTGCCTTCGTAGCCGGTAAAGAAGAACAGCTTGTTTTTCATCACCGGCCCGCCCAGCACTCCGCCGTACTGATTCCTCTTCAGACTGTCGCGGCGGGCGGCGAAGAAGTTGCGGGCGTTCAGCTTGCCATTCCGAAAGAACTCGAACACATCGCCGTGATACTCATTGGTTCCCGACTTGACCACCGCGCTGACCGCTGCCGCGGAATGCATGCCGTTCTGCGCGGTCAGTGAATTGG
>JBGPHB010000418.1:0-5190 GCA_041484155.1 Bryobacteraceae bacterium | reverse complement strand
GGGAATCAGCTTCTAAGCTTCTGGCACCTGGAGAAATGTCGCGGTTCGGTACCGGCAATCTGCGCCCGCTCCCTCACGGTCGCGGTTCGGTGCCGATACCGAACCGCGACCGTAAGGGAGCGGGCTAATCACGTCCCTTAAACACGAACCGCACCCCGAACTGAGCCTGACGTGCACCGCCGAAGTAATCCGTTCCAGGCGAGCTAGTCGGTACCAGCGCCGTGCTCCCGCTGAAGGCCAACCCCGTCTTAGGGTTCACCGCCGCCTGCGGGCTCCCGAACGGACTCTCGCCATCGCCGTTGAACTGCTTATTGCTCGCTCGCGTCAGGTTGAATCCCTCGATCGAGAAGTCCACTCGCATCTGATCGCCAATCCTGAATTCCCCGAGCAGGCGCATGTCCCAATCCAGGAAACCGGGCCGGCGGAATGCCGGGCGCTGGATTGTCGAGGGATGGCAGGCAATAACATTTGTAGTCCAAACTAGAGAAGTGCGGCTTCTCGCATTTGCCTGAGCGCGACAATTCGGGTTCCGATAATCCGGCGTTATGTGACCGGGTTGGCTTCTAGGCCGCGCACACAGGCGAGTCGTTGCCGAAGGTACCACGGTCATCGAGTCACCCGGAATGTAAACGTCGGAATCTCGTGGTAGTGACTCGCCAGAGATTAGGTACGCTTAGATTCGCGGCGTATCCCCTCGGCAATCCACATTCGCAATTGCGTCTGGTAGCCGACCGACTTCGCCGCCGCAATCTTCTTCGCGGCCGCGATCTGGTCCGGGACCAGTCGCAGCGAGATGGGAGACTTTGCGCTTGAGTGGTGCTTCCGAATCGACTCTGCCAGGGCCTTGGACGGCGCAGCCGCTCGGCCCCTGGGTAACTGATCCCACAATGCTGAAACCGAGTGCGTCCCGAAGTACTCGGCTGCCTGTTTGTCCGAAAGGAATTTCGGAAGCGGCGCCTTCGCGGGAGCGAGTTTTTTCTTCATTCGATCCACCTCATTTGCGGCGAAAGAGCCATGTCACGGGCCGTGATGACGCGGACTAGACCTCCCGGCAGTCGGCGAAACACTACGAAAGCCAGGCGACCATCGAGAGTCTCACCCAACGCAATGTATATAGCTTCTGGCGCGCTCGCCTGACTCGGTGGTCGCCGGCGAAGACTTCCTCGACCTCTTCTATAGTGAATTGATGTCTCTCGACATGGAGGATATTGTCGTCGTCCCATTGGAAGCCCGAGATGACCACCAAACCCAGGGTAGCAGATTGTATATACAACGCGCTACCTGACGTTGTCGATCACGCCTTCTACTGCCGCAATGCAAGGCCTCTTCTGGGACTCCTCCGTGCCAGTACTCCGAAGTGCGTTAGAATCGCGTTATCGGGGAACGATGGTGCAGCCCCCGACGGAGGCTACCTGTGACGCCATCAAGATTCGTTTGGATGTCGGTGGACGCGTTGTTGTTGCTCGCTGGCGTTCTTTCCGCGCAAGTCCCCGACAAGGTCGACTTCGCGAAGGATATCCAGCCGCTTTTCCGGCAGAATTGCCTCGGATGCCACGGACCCGCAGTGCAGCAAGCCGGCATGCGGCTCGACCGGAAGAGCTCCGCGATGAAGCCGTTCTCCCGGCGTATCTCAGCCGGCAGCAGCGCGAACAGCCTCCTTTATCATCGGATCTCCGGCACCGAGTACGGCTCCCAGATGCCGCCTACCGGAGTGCTGCGCCCAGAGCAGATCGCACTCGTCAAAGCGTGGATCGACCAGGGCGCCGACTGGCCCCAGTCGCTTTCGAACGAGCAGGAACTGCCCCCACCCAACCCGAAAGCGGTCTCGCTCGTGGAATCGCTCCGCACTGGCGATCTCACCTCTTTCATGAAGGCTGTGAACGCGGACCATTCGCTGCTCAACGCACGAGGACCGGAAGGCTCCACTCCTTTTATGTACGCTGTCCTCTACTCGGATGCTGCAACACTGAACAAACTCCTGCAACTTGGCGCCGACCCTAACAAGCGCAACGGCGCGAACGCGACGGCGCTGATGTGGGCTGCGCGGGACCTTGAGAAAACCCACGTCCTGGTTGACCACGGCGCCGACGTTAACGCTAAATCTGACGATCTGCGCACGCCCTTGATGATTGCTGCCAGACGAAGTGGCGCAGCGCCGGTGGTGAAGCTCCTTCTCGATCACAAAGCGAATCCCAATCCAAACGCAATGCCGGTTACCGAATCTTCGCCCTTGCTCGAAGCGCTCACAGGCGGGGACGCCACTATCGTCGAGATGCTGATGCAGTCCGGGGCGGACGCCAAGGCCACGGCCGACCAGGGCATCTTTTTGGCGGTTACCCTGAACTGTTCGAAATGCCTCGACCTGATCGTGCCACAGATTACGGACAAGGACGTTTACACGGCGGCGCTCCAACAAATCGCGGTCTATGGAGACCTCAAAGCAACCCACGTGGTGCTCGATCGTGGCGCAGATGTGAATGCGTTCGATCCGCTCGGCCGGACTCCCCTGATGTATGCAGTCGTTTCCGATGTTCTCCCGCTCGAGGTAGTGAAGCTGCTGATCGAACGGGGCGCGGACGTTAATGCGAAAGACCGGCATAAGAACTCAAGCGACGCGGGCGTGACAGTGCTGGATGTCGCGAAGCGCAACGGAAATCAGCCGATCATCGACCTGCTGGTGAAGGCCGGCGCGAAGGCAACTCCCGACGTTCCCGTGGTCCTGAAGCCAAGGCACGACAACACCCTGCGAGGCGCGGTTCAGGCCAGCCTACCTTTGTTACAGCGCGCGGATGCAAACTTCACCGCCAAATCCGGGTGCATTTCCTGCCACAACGACAGCATGACGGCGATGGCGGTAGGGCTCGCCCGCTCGCGCGGGTTCCCGATCGATGAAAAGACTGCCGCGGCGCAGGTGCGAACCAATGTTCAGTTTCTCGAAAAGAATCGCGACAAGCTGCATCAGGGTTTTGGCGCCGCTGTGGCGGACAACTTCATCGATTTCCTGGCTGGGTACATCGCTCTGGGCCTTCATGCCGAGGGTTACAAATCTGACCTGAATACCGACGCGGTCGCGCTTTTTACTCTTTCCCGCCAGACGCCGAATGGCGATTGGCCGTACCCGCACGCCGATACTCGCCCTCCGATTTGCCTGAACTACGTCACCCAGACCGCGATCGCGATGCGCGTGCTTCAGTTATATACGCCTAAGCCCGTCAAGCCCGCAGCCGACAAGGCGATTCGCCTCGCCGCGTCCTGGCTCGCAAATGCGAAATCCTCCAGCAATGAAGACCGGAGCTGGCGGTTGATTGGGCTCGCCTGGGCAGGCATCGACAAGACAGCGATTCAAACGGCCATGAAGGAATTGCTGGCTGCGCAGCGGTCCGACGGAGGCTGGGCCGATCTCCCATCCATGACGCAGAGTTCCGCCTTCGCTACTGGCGAGAGTCTGGTTGCCCTCCATGACGCGGGTCTGCCTGTTTCCGATCCCGTGTACCAGCGAGGCGTCCGGTTTCTGCTGGAGACCCAGCAGGAGGACGGTTCCTGGTACGTGAAAACCCGCGCGCTTGCTTTCCAACCCGGATTTGATGCAGGGTTCCCTCATGGAACCGATCAGTTTTTGTCGACCGCGGGCACCAGTTGGGCGACGATGGCGTTAACAGTTGCGTTGCCGGCGAGCGGTCCCGCTGTGGCATCCCGGCTTCCGTAATCCGCAGCGACGGGCAGCGACAGAACCGATCGCTTAGCCTTTTTGTCACACTCGTTTGGAATGGGTTGTTTGGATTACTCCCGAATGGTCGTCCACTCGGAAGCAATCCAAGTTGACGTGTTATAACGTAGATCTGAAATCGGGCTGAGCGTCCCTGGTTCCATATTTGTGGTTTCGGCTTCCCGGAGATCCGGCCCCCCAACAATCCCAAACTCCAGACAATTCTTCTTCCATTTCTTTCAGCCAATTGTCCTCCAGACGCTAAACCTTGGGTCAGAAAGTCGGCAACGCGCAGTCGTGACACCAGGTAAGCCAGCGTCTCGCCTGGCAAATCGATCAGGGACTTCTACTGCCGCAACGCAAACGCAAACAGCGAAGTGCCCGCTGCCACGGTTACGTACTGCCTGCCGTTCACCGAGTAGCTCATCGGACCGCTATTGACCTGCCCACCCAGCGGCACTTTCCAGAGCAGCTCCCCGCTGCCAGCATTCAGGGCGAAGAAGTAGCCGTCGCGTCCGCCGCTGAACAGAAGGTCCGATGCCGTGGTCAGTACGCCGCCCCACGTGGTGTCGCCCATCTTGTACTCCCACTTCTTCTCGCCCGTCTTAGGATCGAAAGCCCGCACCACGCCGTAGCCGTCGTCGTCCGTCCGGAAGTTCGGCAGCAGATTCACCTGGCCCATGGGCGTGATGCCGGTCGGCCTCGACCTGGCGCCCTTGATGGCGATCGTGCCGGTGTTCTCCATCCCTGGGATGTAAAACAGGCCAGTGCTCGGGCTGTAGGAAGGCGGATACCAGTTGGTTCCACCCAGAATCGTCGGCATGATGAGCGTGCCTTCGGGGCTCGCGACTTTGCCGGGAACGCGCATGGGCCGCCCCTTCTCATCGAAGCCGTCCATCCAGTTCACCTTGACGAACGGCTTGCCCATCAGGAACTGCCCCGTGGTCCGGTCGAGCGCATACATCAAGCCGTTCCGATTCGCCCACAGCATGACTTTGCGCGGGCGAGCCGGCCCGTTCTTCTCCGGCCATTGCAGGTCGGCCAGCACCGGGACTTGCGTCGAATCGTAATCCATCTCGTCGTGCGGCGTGAATTGGTAGTACCACTTCAGCTTGCCGGTGTCCGGGTCCAGCGCGACCACGCAGTCGCTGTAGAGATTGTCGCCGAGACGAACGTCGCCATCGGAATCCGGAGCGGGGTTTCCGATGCCCCAGTAGGTCAGGTTGAGATCGGGATCGTAGGAACCGGTATTCCACACCGCCGCGCCTCCGGTCTTCCAAGACTCGCCCGCCCAGGTTTCGTGGCCGGGCTCGCCGGGTCCGGGAATCGTGTAGAATCGCCAGACTTCCTTCCCCGTTTTCGCATCAAACGCCGCGATGAAACCGCGGATGGGACCGTCGCCTCCCGCCGTGCCCACGATGACCTTGTCCTTCACTACTAGCGGAGCATGCGTGATCGCGTAGCGATTCCTGTCGGTCGAGTCG
>JBGPHB010000417.1:0-5191 GCA_041484155.1 Bryobacteraceae bacterium | reverse complement strand
GGAACTATATTCTGCCGAGCCGTGATTTGGTGACCAACGACATCGAGGTCGCCGTGGAAGGCGCGCAGTTGGATGGAATGATCTGCCTCGCCTCCTGCGACAAGACGTTGCCCGGGCAAGTCATGGCCGCGGCTCGCGTCAACATCCCGACGATCATCGTCATCTGCGGCTATCAACAGAGCGGGGAAGCGCTGGGCCGCCATTGCGACATCGAAGACGTCTTCGTCGCGTCCGCGCACGCCGCCATGGGCCGGATCACTCCGGAAGCCCTCAGTGAGATGAGCGCGAACGCAATCCGCGGTCCCGGGGTTTGCTCCGGTCTCGGCACAGCCAACACCATGCATTCGGTTTGCGAGGCCCTGGGAATGTCTCTTCCGGGCGCGGCGCCGGTGCGCGCGAATAGTGAAAGGATGTTCGAGTACGCGCGCCAGTCCGGAGCCCGCATCGTTGAAATGGTGTGGGAAGACTTACGCCCGCGCGCGATTCTGACACCTGCGGCCTTCACCAATGCGGTTTCGATCGTTTTGGCCATGAGCGGATCCATCAACGCGATCAAACATCTGCAAGCCATCGCCGAAGAGGGCCAGGTCGACGTGGATATATACCGCTTGTTTGACGAGATCGGCAAACGCGTGCCCGTGCTATGCGCCATCCGTCCCAACGGCGACGATCCGATTGAAGCCCTGGAAGACGCAGGCGGCGCAAGAGCCGTGATGAAACGCCTGGAGCCTCTTCTCGACACCAGCGCCCTCACGGTGACCGGCCGAACCGTCTTGGAAAACCTCGCCGACGTCACCGTCTCCGGCGAAGTCATTCGCCCCCTGGACCGGCCATATTCCAATCAGCCCGCGATTGTCTTGCTGCGCGGGAGTCTTGCGCCCGGCTGTGGCGTGGTGAAGATCGGGCTTCGCACGGAAGGGCGTCCCACCCATTTTCGCGGCCCCGCGAAGATCTTTGAGGATCGCCAGCCCGCGCTCGAGGCGATTCGAAAGGGCGAGATCCACGGCGGCGATGTGCTGGTCCTGCGCGGCGATGGCGTCCAAGGCGGCCCGGGCATGGGCGGCGCGGCCAACGCGGCGGTCTTCGCGCTGGATGGCATGGGTCTAGCGCTCGAAGTCGCGGTAGTCACCGACGGTCAGATGTCGGGCCTGGCGAACAAAGGTCTGGTGGTCGCCGAAGTCGAGCCCGAAGCAGGAGTGGTCGGTCCGCTCTGCGTCCTTCAAAACGGCGACATAATCTCGATCGACCTCGGGCAGCGCAGAATCGACCTCGAGATCTCCGATGACGAGTTGCAAGCCCGCCTGGCGCGAGCACATCCAGTCAACAAACCGGACGGACGGGGCTGGCTGTCCATCTATCGCCGCACGGCCTTGCCCCTGTCGCGCGGCGCAACGCTGGTTCCCAAACGCGACTGAATCAATTTGGCGCGAAGCAGTAGAACAAGCCCGCGCCGCCGGTTCTCACCAACTCTTCCTGCGCGCAGCTTCTCGACGTGTGCGCCGAGTTCCACGACGTGTTCGGCCCGCCGGTGCGGTCCGAGTGCACGATCTGGGCCCCGCCCACGCCGCTGCTGGTCCAGTTGTGACAAGTATGGTCGGCATCGTCGGTGAACGCTCTGCCGTCCAGTTGCGAACCGGTCAGGATATCGTGACGTTGATTGTCATCCGGAGGCCCAAGGATCATCTCGCCCTTCTCAGTAAGAGCCGTTATCTTCGTAAGACTGTTTCCGGTACGCGCGGCATCGAGGGTGTCTCCATGCAGATCCGCGACGTCTTTGGCGATGCGGCCACCTTTGGAGCTGTACCAGGGACCCTGGCCAATCCGGTCTCGGGCATTGACCGCAGGCTTGCCGTCGGCCGCCTGGGTGCTAACGTACGCGTGCCAGGTGCGGTCACCAGCCCCTGCCGCCGCGGCCAGCATCTGACAGTGCTGATCCGCGCCGGCCAAGCCACCCAGATCGCCTCCCTTTCCCAAGCCCACGCTGGTCACGAAGAAGCTCATTGGTGGCGGAGGATTCTTGCCCTGTTGCGCGATCACCACGGACGCACACAAGATCATCGCGCCAAGAGTATATTGCCTCTGAGTCATGTTTACTGTTTGGTGTCATTCTCAGATGACCCGGCAAACACTCTTCTTCCGTCAGCCAGCTTCACCGACCGGGAGTTACACGTCTTGGACGCGTCCTTCGCCAACGCGCCGTCGATGGTGATCTGATCGCCCTCTTTAAGTGTGTTTCTGGTCCAGCCCTGCCGCATCAAGGTATTCGGAGGACCACCTTCGCACTGCCATCGCGTCACCGCGCCGGCCTCATCCTTCACATCGAGATAAATCCATATGTGCGGATTCGTCCAGTCGAGTTTGGCCACCACTCCTTTTAGAGTCACCGATTTACTCGCGTCGAATTCCGCCGCAAACGAGTGATGCGCGAACACCGGCGCCGAGGCCAATAGCAAAACAGCACAGAGTAATTTGGTTCTCATACAATGATTCCTTCCTTGTCAGTCCGAATCGGGAGGCTCCGGATGCGCTTCCCAGTCGCCGCGAAAATGGCGTTCGCAACAGCGGGCGCAATCGCGGGCGTGCTCGCTTCGCCAATCCCGCCCGGATTCGCGTGGCTCGGCACCAGATGCACTTCCACTACCGGCATCTCGTCGATCCGCAAGACCTCGTACTGGTGGAAGTTCCCCTGCTGGACGCGGCCGCGATCGATGGTGATGCCGCCCTTCAGAGCCGACAGGCCGTATACGATGCCGCCTTGGATCTGCTGTACCACTCCCGCGGGATTGACCGCCTGCCCGCAATCGATCGCGCACACGACACGATGGACCCGCGGCTTGCCCTTGTCCATCGACACCTCGACCACCTGCGCGTTAAAGCTCCCCAGGTTGTTCCCCACGGCGACGCCGCGATATCGTCCGGCCGGGAGCGGCTTGCCCCAGCCGGCCTTCTCAGCGGCCAGATCGAGCACTCCCAGAAGCCGGGGAACCTTGGCCAGCAACCGGCGGCGAAACTCGACCGGATCCTTGCCGCCCGCCACCGCCATCTCGTCCACGAAGCTTTCGGCGAAGAACGTGTTCTGCGAGGGTCCTACCGAACGCCAGTAACCCACCGGGATGCCGGTCTCGGGCGAGTGATTCTCGACCCGAATATTGGGGATCGCATAAACCAGGCTGGTGATGCCGTCCACTCCGTTGCGATCGACTCCGCCCGGAGGACCTCCGAAGGCCCCTCCGAATCGCGGGCAAACCACGCGAGCGGTGAAGGCAAGAGGCCATCCGTCGGCGTCCAGACCCGCCGCGAACTTCGTGTAGGAAACCGGCCGGTAGATGTCGTGCTGGATATCGTCTTCCCGCGACCATGTGAGTTTCACCGGAACGCCGGCCGCCTTGGCGATCTCGACGGCTTCGTCGACATGCGCGCCGGGACGTCCGAAACTGCCGCCCAGATACAGCGTGTGCACCTCGACCTTTTCCTTCGGCAGGCCGGTGATCATGGCCCCGGCATCGCGCGCGGCGCTGGGGATCTGCGTTCCCGCCCAGATTTCGCAACTGTCCGGCCGCACATGCGCGACGCAACTGTGCGGCTCCATCGGGGCATGCGACAGATACGGGGCTTCATACACCGCTTCAACCTTCTTGGCTGCGCCCGCAAACGAGGTCTCCGCGTTCCCCACACTTTGCGCCACCAATCCGGGCTTCTCGGCCAGGTCGGCGAACATCTTGCGGATGCTCGCGCTGGACGCGTTCGCCAGGGGCCCTTCGTCCCACTGAACCTTGAGAGCCCGACGCCCTTCCATGGCGGACCAGGTGTTATCTGCGACCACGGCGACGCCGTTCGAAATCTGCACCACCTGCTTCACACCGCGAACTGTCTTGGTCTTGGTGGCGTCGAAGCTCGCGACCTTGCCTCCGAAGACTGGACAGCGCTCCAGCACCGCGTACACCATTCCAGGCACCCGCACATCAATGCCGTATAGCGCTGTGCCATCGACTTTCGCGGGCGTGTCCAGACGCTTCGGCGAAGTCCCAATCAGGCGAAATTGCCGGGCGTCCTTGAGAGCCACGTTGGCCGGCGGCGCCAGCTTCGACGCAGCGTCGGCGAGGCTGCCATAGCTCAGGCGGGCATTGGTCGCGGTGTTCACCACAGCGCTATTCTCGGCACGGCACTGCGACGGATCCACGCCCCACTTCTGTGCCGCGGCCGCGATCAGCATCTCGCGCGCGGTAGCGCCGGCCTTTCGCAGAGAAGTCCAGGAACTCCGGATGCTCAGGCTTCCGAAGACGCCCTGCAGGGGGGCGCCATACGCGGTAGCCACACCCGCGAACTCCGTTCGAACCTTGTTCCAATCGCACTCCAACTCCTCGGCCAGCAGCATCGACAGCGATGTCACGCTTCCCTGCCCCAATTCCGCCTTGTGAATGATCAGGGTCACCGCGTCGTCCGAGCCGATGTGCACAAACGCATTGAGTTCCGCGCGTGAAGCGGCGGTCTGCGCTTTCGAACGCTCCGGCAGATAAAATCCGAGCATCAGTCCGCCCGTGGCGGCGGCGCTCACCCGGAGAAAGCCTCGACGATTCAATTTTGGGGTGCTCATTTGCCGACCATGTGCGCCGGGTCCTGGTTGTTCTCGCAGACGGCTTCCACCAGCTCGGTGTCCGGAAGCAATCTTACCTCTTCTTTGACGGCCCAGCGTTTCGTATACGCCTTCGGATCGTCAATCGTGACTTCGTAGGACATGTGCCCGAAGTCTTTGCGCCGGTAGCGCTCCGTCAAGTGCAACGCATCGGTAGCCATGTGGCCGTTGATGTCCAGCCATGCCTTCCCATTAAAGCCCATGGACTCGACCACCAGGTCGTCTCCATCCCATTTGCCGACCGAATACCCATCCCAGGAGGGATTGGGATCCTCGGGGAAAGGACGGCCATCCATAAAAATCTGGCGCGGTCTTTGACCCTCGTAGAGCAGGATGAACTCTCCGGCGGCGTCGATCAATTTGAAAGGAGAAGTAATGGTGTTCCTGGTTGGGAGACTGAGCGGCAGGCAAAGAGAACTGGGGTCGTCCTTACTCTCGGTGTCCCTCCTCCGCTTGTACTCCGCCGCCGCCCAAGGCTGGAAGGGCACTTCATCCGGCTTCATGTCAGCGGTGATGTTGATCATGTACTTAGTAACGCCCATCCAGATGCCGGACAGG
>JBGPHB010000416.1:0-5192 GCA_041484155.1 Bryobacteraceae bacterium | reverse complement strand
CTCCAGCGATCGTTCGATCTCTTCCACGGAGCCGGTGGGAACCCCCAGCCAACCAAGAATCGCTTGCGTAACCGGTTCGGATGTGGAGTGGCGGCGACCCCAGACGTCGATATATTCGGGCTCGATGCCGTGCGCGGCGGCAGCGCGGGCCAAGGCCTCCGTGTAGTTCGCCAACTCTTAGTGTAGCCGCCCGGATCAATCGAACAAGTGGGGTACGAATTGGCTGGTGTTCGTCGTGATGGGGATATCCGACTCGCGAATGCCTATTCCGCTCGCGGCCCCGTCTTCCTGGTGGCCGATGACCCAACTGCCAATCACCGGGTAGAACCCGCCGAAACTCTTCAGCGGCGCCAGATCCTGATAAATGAAACCTTCGCTGCCATATTCGCCATCGGTCTCGACATCCCGTACGGGACGATGGAGAGTAATGTTTGCGCCCTCGCGCCCCAGCAGGGGTTTCTTGACCCAGGACGCCATGGGACCCGGCCCATCGAAGCTGGCTGCCAGAAGGTTAGGATGATCCGGGTAGATTTCCCATAACACTGGAAGGATTCCCTTATTCGACAGCAGCATTTTCCAGGGCGGTTCTATCCAGAGGGTGCTTGCGGCGGCGAGGTGTTTAGCGAATTCTTCGCGCACCATCCACTCCCACGGATACAGCTTGAATACCGCGCCGAGCGTCTGATCGTCCGGGCCGACGAACGCGTGCCCGTCCCATCCGATTTCGTCGATTGGGAAGATCGATGCTTCCAGGCCCGCCTGTTTCGCGGTGTCCTGAAGATAGGTCACAGTCATTCCATCTTCGGTGTCGTCCACCGAACAGAAATCGACCCTCCGTCCCGGCATCCGCGGCAAGAGTTCCTTCCACCGGGCAATCAGCCGGTCGTGAATGGAGTTGAACTGATCGCGCTTGGGGAACGTGTCCTCGATCCAGTACCATTGCACCACCGCGGCTTCGATCAGCGAAGTCGGCGTATCCGCGTTGTACTCCAGGAGCTTTGGCGGATCGGCGCCGTCAAAAGCGAGATCGAAACGCCCGTAGAGTGAAGGGGGCTCAGCCACCCAAGAGCGTTCGATCAAGGGGGCCGCGTTTTCCGAAATGCCCATCCTGGCGTACAGCTTGTTGTCGATGATGTACTGCGCCGCTTCGAGCGTCATCTCTTGCAACTGATTCGTCGCGGACTCGAGAACTTCCACCTGGTGCGCGGTGAACTCGTAAAACGCGGACTCGTTCCAGTAAGGTTGCTCGCCGGAGTGCCAGGTCAGGCCGCCTTCTTCCACGCGGCGCTGCCAGTGAGCCCGGGGAGTTGAAGCGATCCGCCGCATCAGCCGCCTGCTCTATGCCCTGCGTGAGTTGAGCCGAACCCTCCGTGCCTTACAGCGTGCGCTCCTGTCCAGAACCCATGCGGACGCCTGCAAGTCTCCGCCGGTACTGCGGTGGGCGAGCTGCCGCTCGCGATGTAGTCGCGATACAAGTCGTAATAGTAGGGGTACGAATTCTGATAGGTCATGGGCATCCATGTCCCTTGCGAACAATATCCATGGTGGCGAACGGCCGCCTGGCAGACCTTTCCATTGAAGGTTGCCGTTTCGCATGGATCGGCGGGCTGCTGGCCACGAGCGGCAACCCCCATGGCAGCGACGGCGGCAAGCGTTACCGTGGCAGACTTCTTCATGGAAGGCTCAGCCCGTTTTTAACACGAAAGCGCGAACCGTGCGCCAACTTTCTGATGAACGGGCCAATACAGGCGGCTAACGGGCAGGTTCTACGAAAGTTTGGGCGTGAGCATCCATTGCAATACGCCGTTGGGTTCAGGGCCCGGGGTCTCAACGTCGATGCGAACCAGAGCGGCCTTCTTGAACTCGACCATCGCGCGCGTCGAGCCGAGCATCCAGGCAACGGTCGCTGAAAATAGCGGCTCGTGCCCGGCGAGCAGGATCGACGCCTCGTCGCGGTGACCGCGGATTTCGGTCCATACGTCGGACGGGGAAGACTCGGGCCTCAGGCTGTCGACTCGCACAATCTTGCCTTCGTAGCCCAGCTCGCGCGCGGCGATCTCCGCGGTTTCGACGGCGCGCTTATAAGGGCTTGAAAGAATCAGCGCAGGATTCACGCCGGCCGAGTGAGCGCGTTCGAGCACGCGCCGCAACTTCTGGCGGCCCTCGTCGGTAAGCCGCCGGTCGGCATCGCGCCCACTCGCCGCCCGATCCTCGGCGATGGCGTGGCGGAGTAAGTAAATCTCCATCAGTCTTCGAAGAGTTTCGCCACTGGCAGCTCCCAGCCGGGCAGTAAGTCGGGCACCGAGAGCGTGCCATGGCTGAACGAGGCTCCGTCACGCAAGAAAACGCGCACTTTCTGAATGTCCGGATAGACTACCCAGACCGCCGTTCCGCCCGCCGCGAGCAGGGCCGCAACTTTGTGTTCCAGATCGCGTGCGGATTCCGATGGAGAAGCGACTTCGATCGCGAGTTCGGGAGCACCGATGAAATATCCGTCGGGTGCCGTGGCCAAGGCACGTTCGGATCGCAGGAGAGAGACGTCGGGTTGAATCCAGGTCGCGGGGTTTTCCGACAGCTTGTAGCCCGCCTCAGCCAAAACGCGCCAGAGTCCGCTTTCTTCAAGGGGCGGCAGCCGCTTGAACGCTTTGCCCACAACGCGACTGTGGCCCGATTTGGGTGGTGGCAATGTAATCAGTTCTCCCTCGATGATTTCGTGATGCATCCCATCGTCGGGGAACTGCTCGAACGCCTCCCAGCTCAGCAGATTGGTGGTCGTCGCCATCTTTCTATAAGATAGCGCAAGCCCGTATCAGTCTTCGAAGAGCTTGGCCACTGGCATTTCCCAACCAGGCAGGAGGTCGGGAGCCGAAAGCGTGTCGTGTGCGCCGAGGCTGAACGACGTGCCGTCACGCCGGAAGACGCGCACGCGGCGCGTGTCGGGGAAGATCACCAAAACCATCATTCCACCAGCGGCGAGCAAAGCCTCGACCTTGCGGTCCAGGTCGGCCGGGGTATCCGATGGGGAGACCACTTCGACGGCGAGATCCGGAGCGCCCGTTAAGTAGCCAGTCACCCCTGCCGTGCGTCCCGGACGAACGAAGGAAAGGTCAGGCTGAATCCATGTAGGAGGATTGTCCGAGAGTTTGTACCCAGCCTCGAGAAAGACTTCACCAATCCCTGCCTCTTCCACCACCAGCAGCGCACGGTAAAGCCGTTTTGCTATTTTACTGTGCGGGAATTGCGGCGGTGGCAAGGTAATCAGTTCTCCGTGGATGATTTCGTGGTGCATCCCATCGTCGGGGAGCTGCTCGAACGCCTCCCAGCTCAGCAGGTTGGTGGTCGTCGCCATCTTCATATAAGGTAGCGCAGCAGGGCCAGTTGCGGATCGCCCGCGGGTTTGTTATCTTAGAGTTCGTATTCACCTTGGGAGGCTTGGGAGGTTGTCCATCCCGGCCGTTTGGACCAGTCAAACAATGAGCCGTAAAACAGGTAAGAAGTACGCTGCCGCGTTAAAACAGGTCGAGCGTAAGCCCTACACCATCGAACAAGCGGTGCCCCTTGTACAAAAGGTCAAGTTCGCGAAGTTCGATGAGACCGTCGAGCTGCACCTGCGTTTGGGCGTCGATCCCAAACACGCCGACCAAATGGTGCGCGGTACCGTGGTGCTGCCCAACGGTCTCGGCAGGTCGAAAAAGGTGTTGGTGATCGCTTCGGGTGACAAGCAGCGCGAGGCGACTGAAGCCGGCGCCGATATCGTCGGCGGCGATGACATGGTCGCCAAAATCCAGACCGAGAATTGGACCGACTTCGACGCGGTGATCGCCACGCCCGACATGATGCGATCGGTCGGCAGACTCGGCAAAGTGCTCGGTCCGCGCGGCCTGATGCCCAACCCGAAGACCGGTACGGTGACGGTGGATGTGGCCCAAGCCGTCAAGGAAATCAAGATGGGCAAAGTGGAGTTTCGCGTCGACAAGACCGGCGTCATCCACGTGCCCGTGGGGAAGGTGAGCTTTACGAGCGACAAGCTGACCGAGAACGCCACCACGTTGCTGCAAGCCGTGGTAAAGGCCAAGCCGGCGGCAGCCAAAGGCAAGTATGTGAAGAGCGTGACCATCTGCTCGACCATGGGTCCCGGAGTTTCGCTGGATGTGACGCCCTACAACCAGAAGGCGGTCTGACATGAAAAACAAACCCGAAAAGAAAAAGGACATGGAAGCCCTGCGCGAGCAACTCGCCAAGGCCCAGAACGTGTTCCTCACCGGTTACGAAAAGCTGACCGTCGGCCAGGATTTCGAGTTGCGCAAAGCGGTTCGAGGGGTGGGCGCAAATTACAAGGTGATCAAGAACCGCGTTGCCTAGAAGGCGGCCGAAGGAACTCCGGCGGCGAATCTGCTCAAGGAGCTGAAGGGAATGTGTTCGCTGGCGTTCACCTCGGGCGATCCCGTGGCGCTGGCCAAGGCTCTCACGGCTTACGCGAAGACCAATCCGAGTTTCACTTTCCGGGCGGGTATGGTGCAGGGCCGGGTAGTGGATGTGGCCGGAATCAGCGAGCTGGCCACCCTGCCGTCCAAGGAAGAAATCTACTCAAAGCTGCTGTACTTGATCAGCGCACCGGCACAGAGGCTAGTGACGGTGATGAATGGTGTGGGTCGGAATCTTGCCGTGGTCGTGGACCAGGGCGTGAAGGAAAACAAATTCAGCGGGTAGTGGGGAGTGGGTAGTGGGTAGTGGGAGCGGAGATCAGTCCGTTGCCCCCGGCCCACTACCCACTACCTACTACCCACTACCCAAAGGAAGAAATATGGCTGATATCAACGGGATTGCGGAACAGATTCAAGGGCTCACGCTGCTGGAGGCGTCACAGCTCGTCAAGTTGCTGGAAGAGAAGCTGGGCGTTTCAGCCGCGGCGGCTGCGGTAGCAGCGGCTCCCGCCGGTGGCGGCGGCGCCGCAGCGGCTCCGGCCGAGGAAAAGACGGAATTCGCCGACGTTCTGACTGCGGCTGGCGCCAACAAGATCAACGTCATCAAGGTGGTTCGCGAGGTCACCAGCCTCGGCCTGAAAGAGGCCAAGGACCTAGTGGACGGCGCCCCCAAAACGGTGAAGGAAGGCGTTAATAAGGATGAAGCCGAAGCGATCAAGAAGAAATTCGTTGACGCCGGCGCGTCTGTCGAAGTGAAGTAAGAAAGCG
>JBGPHB010000415.1:0-5197 GCA_041484155.1 Bryobacteraceae bacterium | reverse complement strand
TCGGCGGCGAGCTGGCGATTGGGCGAGCGGTAGCTGATCAACAGCAGATAAGTGTTCGGCGGGCGCGTGACCTTGAGGTTCTTCAGGATCACGGGCGCTTCCAAGCTGGTGGGGGATTTATCGACGGCGGCCTCGAGCGCGTCATTCTCGACGTCGCGGAGCTTCCACTTGTCCACCACTGGGCGCAGCACGGAATCGGATTGGATCAGCTTGACCTGGGTGGCGAGGAACTGGTCGGCATCGTTGGTGGCGACCTGCATGGCTTCCTGGCCGAGAACGCCGGTGGGCATTTGACGGTCGATGTCGACGGTCGCGGTGGATTCGTAGACGGGCGTGAGACGGAGCGACACGATCAGCGTCGCGAGCACGGCCGCGGCGACGAAGCCGGCGATCTTCCAGCCGTGGCGGCGGAGGATCCACAAGTAGTGGGCCAGCGGCACGTGCGCGGCTTGGGGTTCATATTCGGCGTCGGGCGGGGGTGCCGGAGCCGTGACGCGGAAGGTTTCCGCCACGGCGAGAAAACTGGGTTCAAACTTCTTCATGGGGGGTTCTAAAGCTGCATTTCACGCAAAGACGCAAAGACGCAAAGAAGAAAAAACGCAAAGAAGAAGGGTGTTTGTGTTCTTTGCGAACTTTGCGTCTTTGCGTGAAACATTTCTTACCTGATGGCTCGGCACACTAGTGCCAAATCAATACGCCTGACGCGGTCGAGGTACCGAAGCTGGTGATGCGGTCGACTACGGTCATGGCATTACGGCGGCCCTTGTTGTCGGGGATGTAGAGGACATCGTCCACTTGTAGAGGTACGTCTGGGGATTTTCGTTGCATGATCTTTTCCAGCTCGATGGGGACTTCCTGCTTCGCTCCGGATTCATCCCGCCGGTACACGTAAGCCAGCTTCGCCGCGTAGGGCATCAGGCCTTCGCAGAGCGCCACCAGCTTCAAGACGGAATTATCGCCGGCATCGCGCACGCGAAACGCGCCCGGCTTGCGGACGTTGCCCACCACGAAAATCTTGCCGGCCTCGGGGACACGGATTTCTTCGCCGCCATGTAGCGTGAAATTGACGGCGGGATCGGCGTCCTTCATGAGCCGCTTTATCGGGATGCGTTCGATCAGAGTGGCCGTCACCTCTTTGTCGGGCGAGGGCTGAGGGCGGCTGAGCAGGATTTCAGTGCCTGCGTCGTTGGTGAGGCCCTCGGCTTGCGCCAAGGCGTCGAGCAGCGTCACCGCTCCCACGGCTTGGAAGGTGAGCGGCTTTTTGACCGCGCCTACCACTGAGATCGGCCGGCTGTGATATTCGACCACCGTGACCTTGACCACAGGGTCGACTAGAATCTCTCCGTCCTGGAGTGCGATGGCGATACTGGTTTCGAGCTGTCCGGGAAAGATGCCCGCGGCGGGCACGCCGGCCTTGAGCAAGGGCAAGTGGATCTTGCCGTCCGATTCGACGCGCACGGTGCGGGTCAGCTCCGGGGCATCGTAGACGGAGACGGCCACCAGATCGTCCACACCCAGCTTCTGGGCGGGCAGATTGGTTCTGCCGACTTCCTCCATGAGATTGGGGCGGATCTGCGCGGTGGCGGAAATCGCGAGCAACAGCAGTGGTACCGAAGACCACTTGCTCACGCGCGCGGCTCGGTATCGGCACTCTGTGTCCACAGCAGCTTGCTGAGCCGCGACCGTGAGGGAGCGGTTATTACTACAGGCTAGTAGATGGGTCATTGCTTCTCCAGCATTTCGGCAATGCGTTCCACTTTGGTCTTCAGCTCCGTAAGCTGCACGTCGATCCCGGGGGGGCCGATCGACCCGAGGAGCTTGCCCCGGGCAAACTCGGAAAGGCTGCGAGCGCCGGAGGAAGCCGCCTGGAGCGTTTCGTATTCGTCTTGCGTCAGGCGGAAAATCAGTATGCGGTTTCTAGGCTTGTTGATAGCCATACAGGATTTTGGGGTTTTTCGGACGTAGCTATCGCTACCTCGGTCACATCCGGAGAAGGACGATGATGCGGGGGGAGGAGGATTTCTAGTGTATACGTTCCGTATACGAAGTCAAGAGCTTTTACGTACTACCGGTTTAGGGTGAAGGCCCTAGCCAGCCCTAACTTGCTGTGGCTGGGGCGGTTTTCTTCTTCGCGTTGCGGCGTTTTTCCACCGGAGGGGTACGGTCGCTCTTCTTGAGATTGGGGAGCACGATCGACAGCACGAACTTTTTTTCGCCGTGGTCGTCGAACTTGATGACAATATAGTCTTCAGTGCAGGAGAGTACGCTCCCTAGACCGAACTTAGGGTGTTCTACTTGGGCGGCTTGCGCGAAGGCAGGTTTGGTGGCCATGTGAACGGGAAATCCTTAATGAAGAGACGGAGCTCTTCGGTCTATTGTAACAAAGCTGGGAACCAAGCTCACATGGGTGGTGTCATTAATAGTGTTGAAGCGGTAGAATTGGGGTGAAGGGCGGTTGTGGCGGACACCACCGTTGGTTTCCAGTTCGATGCTTGCGGGCCCGATGTGGCTGCGCACCGAGTGGTGCGCGAAGATGAAGCTACGCTTGTCGAAGCACTAAGGACGGGCGTCGAGGCCGCGTATGAGACTCTGATCGACCGCTATGAGCTGCCGATCTACAACGTCATCAGCCGTCTGATGGAAGATCCCGCGGACGCCGCCGACGTGGTCCAGGAAGTCTTCCTCAAGGTGTTTCGGAATATCGCGAAGTTCCGCGGGGAGAGTTCGCTCAAGACGTGGATCTACCGGATCGCGGTCAACGAAGCGCGCAATCACCGGCGGTGGTTCAGCCGGCACAAGCGCCAGGAGGTTGGCCTGGAAGCCGAGCCGGGCGATACGCTCGGTTATCAGGATTCGCTTCCCGATCCGGGGCGGTCGCCTTTTGAGACCATGCTGGATCATGAGACCCAGTCGCTGATCGAAGAAGCGCTGGCGATGGTGAATCCGAAGTTTCGCGCGGCCCTGATGCTGCGCGAGATCGAAGGCTTGAGTTACGAGGAGATTTCAGTGGTTCTCGAGGTCTCCCTGGGAACAGTCAAATCGCGTATCCTGCGAGGGCGGGATGCGCTCCGGAAACATTTGGCGGGCCGGCTGGAGCCGGTTTCGGCACCGGATTGGTCCCAGCCGGTTGGCGGACTGACAGCGTAGAGAAAGATGGCGCTATGAAACCCGACCGCAAAGCAGAGTTGCTCAACGACGAAGTACTGGCCCAGATGTTGCGCGGCTTGCGCCCCCGCGTGCCGCCGCCGGGCTTGACCACTTCGTTGCGCGTGCTCGCTTCGCGCGAACGGCGTCGCATGGGCGGGGCATGGGGAGATCGCCTGCGTCTATTTGCCACGAACTTAATGCGGCCGCTGGCGCTGCCCTTTGCTGGCGGGGTCTGTTCCGCGGTGGTGCTGTTTAGCATGTGGCTGGTGCCTACCTACCCCGTGCGCGGCGAGGGCAGTTTCGATGTGCCGACCATGCTCACCACCCAAGCGACGGTACGGGGCACGGGACCGATTGGCGCTACTGGCGACGATGTGATCGTGGACGTCATCGTCATGCCGAACAGCGACGGCTACGGCCGCATGGTGGACTACACGGTCGTCAGCCCTCATGGCGCGCCGGTGGACGAAGCGTTGCGGCGGAATATCGAGAACCGGCTATTGTTTACCGAGTTTACACCGGCTACCGCTTTTGGCCAGCCCACGGCCAGCAGGATACGGCTGTATCTGCAGCGCTCGAGCCACATCGACGTGAAAGGGTAAGGCCACTGGGCAGGCGTCTCGGGCAACATTTCCTCGCCCGCAAATCGATTCTCGAACGGATCGCCTCCGCCGCGTGCGGCGACGGGGTTCCCCTGGCCATCGAAATCGGCCCCGGCAAGGGGGCGCTCACGGAGTGTCTGCTGGAGAGGGCCGGGAAGGTGGTTGCGATCGAAGTCGATCCGTACCTGGTTCACTATCTGCGGCAGAAGTTCCGCGACGCCTTGGATGCCGGCCGGCTGGTGCTGGTCGAGGGCGACGTGCTCAAGAGCGATCTGGGGGTATGGGGTCCTTCCGTGGTGACGGGAAATCTACCGTACTACATAACCTCGCCAATTCTCGCGAAGGTTTTCGCTCTCGGTGAAGCGTGGACGCGCGCGGTGTTCCTGGTCCAGGCCGAGGTCGCGGCGCGCCTTACCGCGGTTCCGGGAACCCGCGCGTTCGGGTACCTGAGTGTCGAGACGCAACTGTATGCGGTTCCTGAACTGGTGTTCCCGGTGGCGCGCACAGCGTTTCGTCCACCGCCCAAGGTGGATAGCGCTGTAGTGCGCTTGCAGCCCCGCCACAATGATTTGGGCATCGCGGACCGCACGGCCTTTTTGCGCTTTTGTTCCGCCTGTTTCCGGCACAAGCGGAAGACGTTGCGGAACAATCTGGTTCCGCTCTACGGAAAGACCGTCGATGCCCTGGAAGAAACGCGCCGGCGAGCGGAGCAATTGAGCGTTGAGGAGTTGGCTCTGCTGTATCATAAGCTGGAAACTTGAGCGACGCTCTCGATATTCTGAAGCGCGACGTGATCGCGTGCGAGCGCTGCCCGAAGCTTCGCGAATATTGCCAGGGCGTAGCCGAGGTGAAGCGCCGGGCGTATCGCGATTGGGTCTACTGGGGCAAGCCCGTTCCTCCGTTCGGCGATCCGCGCGCGCGCCTGCTGGTGATCGGCCTCGCGCCGGCGGCGCACGGGGGCAATCGAACCGGCCGAATGTTCACGGGCGATCGGTCGGGCGATTTTCTCTATCGCGCTCTGCATGAGACGGGGTTCGCGTCACAGGCGGAGAGCCGCTCGCGCGACGACGGCCTGACGCTCGCCGGCGCCTACATCACCGCGGCGGTGCGTTGCGCTCCGCCGGACAACAAGCCGGCCGTGGACGAGTTTCGGAATTGCCGTCCGTATTTGGAGCGTGAACTGGACTTGCTCAAGGACCTCCGGGTCGTGGTGGCACTGGGACGGATCGCTTTCGACGCGTACCTGACGATCCTGCGCGACCTGGGCGTGATCCGCAGCCGGGCAGCCTTCGCCTTCGGCCATAACCGGGAGCATCCCATGGGGCCCGGGATGCCAGTTCTGGTCAGCTCGTATCATCCGAGCCAGCAGAACACGTCGACGGGCAAGCTGACAGCACAGATGCTACGACAAGTCTTCGAGCGCGCGCGGCGGCTGGCGGGATAGCATT
>JBGPHB010000414.1:0-5204 GCA_041484155.1 Bryobacteraceae bacterium | reverse complement strand
GGGCGCTGTCAACACGAGCACGTTAGTGACCGCCTTCATGGGCTTCTATCCTTAGTCCGGACCGCAGTCGGCGCATCACTTGCGGGCTGGAATTCTCCCCTGTTCCACGAAAGCCTCCGCGATTTTCATTCCAAGGGCGAACGCCTCGGCATGGGAGATGTTCGACGTCACGGCTACGACAATCCCGTACTCGGGGAACGTCATCAAAGAGGCCACCATCCCGGCGCCCGCCGCAATGCCCAGCGAGTCCCCGTCATGGCCGGTCACGCGCGTTTGTTTGCCCGCCAGCGTGACGGTCTTGAGGTACCAGCCAAGACCGTAATCCGTCTGCTTGCCCGAGGGCAGTAGCTGCGGCGTCTGGAGCAATTCGACCGTAGCGGGTTTGAGGAGCTTGCCGCTGTTCATCGCCATCCCGAAGCGCACCAGGTCGGACGGAGTGGACACGAACACGCCGGCCGCGCATAAGACAGGTCCCGGTCCGGGTGAGCGACGCTCTCTCGCCGTCAATCCCCGGATTGTTCGCGTCGCCGGTGCGAAGATGATCTCGTTCAGGCGGTCGATGACGTCGTTTCGCGTGAAGGCATTCAGGGCGAAGAAGGCGAAGATCTGCAAAACATGCATCCCCCCGAGTGGTTAGTGTTGTACCGTGATTAAAGCGTTGCTTGATGATTGCGTGCCGCCTATGGCCGCGACCGCCGCAAGGTCGCCATCTGGCGCTGAAGACGGAATCTGCACGGCCACTTGATATAAAGCGGCTAATCCAGGTGCCAGAGCCGCTCCATAAACTAGCGCTGGTATGCCTCCGATAGTGATGCTCACGGGATTCATCGTGTTGTAAAGCTTATCGCTGGGAATTGGTACACCAATTGGGGCCGCGGGAGTGGTTGGTCCGAAGCCGGTGCCCCAGAAGATGATCACGTCCCCTGGTTTAGCTGGCGTCGTGACACTCTGAAACGTGCCGTTCTTCGCGGCCAATGAGAAATCCTGTCGCGTGGCGACTGCATACTTGTTCGCCCAAAGGAAGAACGCAGGGCCAAGAGCTTGGGAGACCACACTGAGCGGCGCACTTGCGCCGACCGGACTGGTAAGTGTCACCGTTAACGGCCCGGTCCCTACATCCGGGGCGACGGCATTAATTTGTCCTGGGCTGACGTAGTAAATATATGCCGGCTTTCCTCCGATACTCACGTTGACGCCATCCAGAGTAGTGGGCAGATTTCCGTTCACGATATTCTTCTCCCAGGTGTCCGTGGTCGCGGATAAGTTTGTCCCCTGAATCGCGATCCAAGAGTTCGGGACCACTCCGGACAGGAAGCTTGCGGCGTTGACCACAGAGTTGATAACCGGGTTGACTCTGGTTACGGTGACCTTGACCGCTATGCTTCCATTCGCTCCGGTTGGGCACCCGGCCGGCTTACCGTTCGAAACCCACATGCCCGTTACGTCCACGGATTCGATTTGTCCCTGCGGCTGCCTCAGAACATGCACGTTCAGCATTATAGATGTCGCCGGATTGGGGTCAACGGACGTGATGCTGATCAAGTCCCCGAACGGCGCTGCGCTGACGGATACCTCGCAGGCCGTTGGTTCGTCAGGGACGATGGAAATAGTGCCGTCCCGGCCGCCGAAGGTGAGGTTCATGGGGTTGGGATCGAAAGTGACAGCGTGGCCGTAGAGACCGCCGAAAGAGAAACACGTCGCAATTACTGTAATGCTCAAGGTCCGCATGGTCATCCCCTCGTGGTTTGCCGGGTGCCGATCAGTTTAATGCAAACACAAACAAGTAGCTCGAATCCTGCAGGTTGTTGTATTTCATTGTATTTCACAGGATGCAGGTGCCGGCCGCCGGCTTGCACTGCGAGATACTGCTTGGTTGTTTCCTCTTTTTGCGCGGCCCCAGTGCTCCTGCCGTCTGAGCCAAAGTAAGGCGCCCGGTCCATTTGCGCAATGCAAGAAGGCTCAAAACTACCTCTGAATCACCTCATACGTGAAACGGCTGATTTCACGGACGTTGTGAGAGTTCCTCATATCTGCTACACTCGAACCCGATTTCCGGTCATGTTCAGACAGCCCCTTACGACTTCCCCGCGTCACCGTATGTTTGGTCCCTTCGTTTTGGATGAAGCGTCAGGAGAATTGCACAAGCACGGGATCCGCCTGCGGCTTCAGGGACAACCGCTGCAAATTCTCTTGACTCTTATTAGGCAGCCCGGGCAGGTCGTCACCCGAGAGGAGTTTCAGCAGCAGCTTTGGACCGGAAGTACCTTCGTCGATTTCGATCACGGATTGAACACTGCGATGAACCGGCTTCGCCAGATGCTGGGCGACTCGGCTGAGCAACCGCGCTACATCGAGACTATGCCTGGGCGAGGATACCGATTTATAGCTTTGGTCCAGGAGAGGGCTCCGAAACCGGTTCTGGTGATGGCGCCGGCTGGTACGGAAAACGAACCGGCGCCGCCTTCAGCAGCCATCGGTGACGCGCGCGTCGACAGCGAAGGAGTCGTGTCCAGTGTGCCGGCGAAGGATGCATCGGCGTCGGTCACTTCTTTCCGCCTCACCTTCTTCCCCTGGGTGGCAGCCGCCGGCGCGCTTGTGATTGTTGCCGGGTTGGGTTGGTGGATTGGGTGGCGATCCACTTGGCCGGCGGACCGGCCTCTCCTGCGCCTCAGCGTCGATCTCGGGCCGGGCACCTTCGCAGACGCCAACCTCACTGCCGCTATCTCACCCGACGGAACCAGGCTCGTATTTCCGGTTTACCGCCTAGATGGCACCAGGCAGCTCGCCACGCGTCTCCTCGATCAGCCCCAAGCCACATTGCTCCCCGGTACCGGAGGCGCCAAAGACCCGTTCTTCAAGCCTGACGGTCAGTGGATCGGCTTCTTCGCCGAAGGAAAAATGAAGAAGGTCTCCGTGCGGGGCAGTGCGGTGATCACTTTGTGCGACGCCCCCGACGGGCGCGGCGCCGCCTGGGGCGAGGACGACAGTATCATCGCGACGCTCGACAGCCAGACTGGCATCGGTCTTTCGCGCGTCCAGGTTGAGGGTGGGACGCCGCAGGCTTTGACCAACCCCGCAGGTAATGGCGAAGCCACGCATCGCTGGCCACAGGTACTGCCTGGAGGTCAAGCCGTGTTGTTCACGGGCAACATGACCGCCGCCACTTACGACGAGTCCAGCATTGAAGTTCTTTCGCTCAAAACGGGCCAAGTGAAGGTGGTGCAGCGCGGTGGCTATTTCGGACGATACCTGCCGGGCGGGTATCTGGTTTACATTCATCAGGGGACGGTGTTTGGCATGCCGTTCGACCGGGATCGGCTGGAAGTTCGGGGCAAACCGACACCTTTGGTGGCGGGTGTGGCGGGGAATTCGGCCACTGCGGGCGGGCAGTTGGATTTCTCTCGCAACGGCATCTTCGTATACTTGAGCGGCAAACCGCCAACCTGGAGCATCGCATGGATGGACCGCTCCGGCCAGACACAACCGCTGCTGGCCACCTCAGGTTTATACTACGACCCTCGCCTCTCTCCAGACGGCAAGCGGCTGGCATTTTCTTCAGGCACGAATATCGAAATATACGACTCAGGACGGGGGACCACGACGCGCCTCACTAATACGGCTCAGGCCGTGAACTTCAGTCCGGTGTGGACGCCGGACGGAAAACGTGTCGCTTTCGAGTCACAGGGCATCAGTAATTTTTCTCTGCAGTGGATTCGCGCCGATGGAGCCGGAGAAGCGCAGCGGTTGCTCGAGAGCAAGAACCGCCTGATGCCCTATTCAATCTCGCCCGATGGCAAGCGCTTAGCGTACACCGAGCAAAACCCGCAAACGGGAATGGACCTGTGGACACTGCCGCTTGACACCAGCGATCCGGCGAATCCCAAGCCCGGCAAGCCTGAACCTTTTCTTGGCACGCCTTTCGCTGAACGGGCGCCTGCATTCTCTCCGGATGGGCGCTGGATTGCGTATTCTTCCACCGAATCGGGACGGAGTGAAGTATATGTACGGCCGTTTCCAGCCGCGGCGTCCTCCGGCAGATCGATGATTTCCGCCGGCGGTGGCCACGATCCAATCTGGTCGCGAGATGCCCGGAAACTGTTCTACCAGGATCCCGCCAACCGCATCATGTCCGCTGTCTATACCGCGAATGGCGGCGCTTTTGCGGCGGAGAGACCGGTCCCGTGGTCCAGTGCGAGGGTTTTAGAGACCGGCGACTGGAATCTGGACCTTGCGCCCGACGGCAAGCGATTTGTGGTTACGGCGATGCCGAAGGCCGATTCCGCGGCCGACGCGAAAGGTTCGGTTCAGGTCACGTTCCTTATAAACTTCTTCGACGAAGTGCGGCGGCGCATTCCGACCGCGAAGTGACCTGTCCTGGGGGTGCGGGCTCGGATGCGAGACTTGCGAAAGCCGCCCGCGCCCGGGATGATCGAGGATCCTCCGGCGCGCACTGGGATGTTTCGTCGGCTCGTGGAAGGGCCTTCGACCGGTGCGTGGAGCGGACATCAACTCGCGGGTAGTTGCCCAGGGTTTACCGATCGGTCTGTGCCTCTTCCACGTACGTAAGCTGACCGAGATCGCACCCACGCAAATCAGTTCGAATCCTTTCTGGGTCTTCATAGGCACTCGAAAAGGCACCTCATGAAGTAAGAGCCGCAGAATCAGCAGATAAGCGAAAATGCGTGGCTCCCCAGTCTGGACACGTTTCGAAACGTTCGCAGTCTAAATCCCCCTACGCTCGAACCGGCAGAAATCCTTTGCCGACATGGGCATCTGAACAGAATCGGCATGCCCGTCCGGGCTGGGCACCCAGCTTGGATATGTCTCGAACTGCCGGCTCTGAGGTGTCCAGCGCGCCGCAGACCGCAACAACCAAGGCGGGAGATCGATGGTACCTGCGTCAGAACTAACTGGGACCAACCAAAATCAGCGAATGGAAACGGTGACACTAACCTGACTCCAAATTCCGCCGACGGATATCCCTAGGGAGTGGGCGCCGCCCGGGTATTGGCTGTCGGGGAGACGCATATTGACCTGTATGACGCCTGCAACAATACCGGGACCCGGCCCAGCATAAAGCACTTGCACCGGTTTGCACCCATACGTAGGATTTGATCCACAGCGAGTAGAACCAAACCCGAACGCTTCGAATTCGAAATCCAAGCCAGCTTCAACGGGCAGCGCCATTCCTCCCGCACTTGTAG
>JBGPHB010000413.1:0-5209 GCA_041484155.1 Bryobacteraceae bacterium | reverse complement strand
GCACGTCGAGACCCTGATCGCGGAAATACTCTGCGGCCGCCAGCGCGACAAACGCGGCGCGGATTCGCAACGGCGCCGGGCGATCGGAAGTCGCCACCACGACCACGGAGCGCTGCATCCCCTCCGGGCCCAGTTCATGCTCCAGGAACGCCTTCACCTCGCGATTGCGCTCGCCAATCAGCGCGACCACGCTCACTTGCGCCGAGTTCTTGCGAGACATGGCGCCGAGCAGAGTACTCTTGCCGACACCGCTGCCGCCGAACAGTCCGATTCGCTGTCCCTTCCCGCAAGTGAGCAGGCTGTCGATGGGGCGTATCCCGGTTACCAGGCGTTCGGTGATATGGCGGCGTTTCATCGGACTGGGCGGCGGAGAATACAGAGGATACGAATGGACCGCCTCAATGGCAGGTCCGCCGTCCATGGGCTGTCCGAAGCCGTCGAGCACACGCCCGAGCAATCCGGGACCGACTGCCAAGCGGGCATCCTGTACTCGCGCGACTACCCGGCTGCCGAGTTGCAGCCCATCCGGTTCATCCAGTGGCATGGCCAGCACGCGCCCATTGCGGAACCCGATGACTTGCGTGCGGATTTTGCGTCCATCTCCAGTGAAAATCTCGCAGAAATCTCCGATCGCGACCGCGGGGCCGTGGGATTCGATAAGCAGGCCGACGGTCGCGGTAACCTCGCCGCTCCAAGGCAGAAGATCCATCTGGTCGAGGTCCTGCATATAGGGAGCCAGCGACACGGGTTCGTCGATTTCCGCGGTCATGAAAGCATTCACCTCTGGAGGCGGTCTGCAAAGCCGCGATCGATCTCGCGAAGCTGCGATTCGATGGAAGCATCGAGTATGCCGTGCGCCGTCTCAAACAATACGTCTCCACATTGCAGGGAGGGGTCTGGGATCAGCTCGATCTTTTGCGAATTGGAAAACCGTTCCAGAGAAGCCTTGATGGCCGGCTCCTGATCGGGGTGCACGCGGACGCGGCACAGGTCGCGGGACTGCAACTTCTCCAGCGCGACTTTGATAAGACCCTCGATCGACTCGGGATCCAGGGTCAGCTCGCGGTGAAGCACCCGGCGCGCGATGGCGATGGCCAGTTTCAGCAAATCTTTCTCGGCATCCCTGCGGATGCGCGATCGAAGAGCGGACAACTCGCCGAGCGTCCGGCTAAGCCGGTCCAGTACGGGCTGCACTTCAACGGTCGCCTGTTCTTTACCGGTGGCGATGCCTTCCGCGAAACCGCGCTGGTACGCTTCTCTCTCGATTCGTTCCCGCTCCGGAGTTGACCCCGGACGTTCCGAGGCACGCCGCTCGCCCGCCACCACGGGATTCGGGGGCGGCGATCCGGTGTCACGCCACCAAATGGGCGTGACCCCCGAATGCTCGTCTGTCCGCAGGACTCTAGAGGTACTGCTCATCACCGCCGCCTCCTCCGCCCTTGTTCCGGCTGACCAAGCCCTCGCTTTCCAATTGCCGCACCACCGCAATGACCTGCTGCTGGGCGGCTTCGACGTCGCGGATTTTGGTCGGACCCAAGGCTTCCATGTCTTCGAGCAACATCGCCGCGCCGCGCTGCGACATGCCTTGCAGGAGGTGCTGGCGCAATTCGTCGCTGGTCCCTTTCAGCGCGGTGGTGAGCTGGCGCCGGTCGGCGCGCCCGAGCAGTTCCTTGATGCCGGCGGCGTCGATGGACAAGAGGTCCTCGAATACGAACATCTTTTGGCGAATCGATTCCATGAGATCCGCGCTCTGCTCGCCGATCTGGTTCAGGATCTCTTCGCTGAGTTTGCCGTCGAGCTGGTTGAAGATTTCCGCGACCGCCCGGGGCCCGCCGGAAGACTCGCGCCTGATTTCTCCGAGCGATTTCAACTTCTGGCCGATCACGGCGGAAATCTTGCTGATCACCGCCGGCGAAATCTGATCCAGTCTTGCAATCCGTAGCGCTACGTCGGCGCGGACCTCGGTATCCATGGAGGCGAGCACCGCCGCGGACTGTCCCGGATTCAAGTGGGATAGGATGAGCGCCACGGTCTGCGGATGCTCGCTGCGCACGAAACGCACCAGGAGTTGCGGATCGGCCCGCTGCAAATGATGGCTGGCGCTCAAGGCCTTGCCTGGATCGTTGGGCAACCGGTCCACGTGTTTCTTGCTCCCTTCCGGACCAAAGGCGTTGGTTAGAATGCGTTTTGCATAATCCACGCCGCCATGGCCCATCTGAGCGGCATCCGCGGTCACGGCACGAAACTCCTCCAGGACCGCCTGTGCTTGCTCAACGGAGAACACCGGCAGGTTCGCGACCGCGGCGCTGACGGTTTGGACTTCCTCATCGCTCAGATGCTTCAACAGCTCCGCCGAGGCTTGATCCCCCAGAGCGATCAGGAGAATGGCGGATTTTTGGACCCCCGAAAGAGCCGGTGCAATCGCGGACGCGGCCATGGCCTATGCGCGCTCCTCTTTGAGCCAGCCACGCAACACACCGGCGCAAATCTCGGAGTCCTTTTGTGCCGTTGCTCGGATTTGGTTCGTGAGAGCCTCGATTTTGCCTGGAGCGAGCGCCGGAATTTTAGCACTCGCGGTCGAAGGAGCCCAAGTGTCCGATTCAGGTCGCGGCAACCGGGCGGCGTTCGGAGAGTTTGCATCCTCGGCGGCTGGCGGAAGAGCTTGGGTCGCGGCCACATGGACGGGCGCGTCGGATGCACTTCGCCTGGTGAAAAAGAAGGCGAAGCCGGCGCAGAAAAGGACCACGACGACAGCCGCCAGACCGATCATGATCCGTGGATCGCTCTTCAGCCGCTCGATCGGAGACAGCTTCTTGGACGGACTGGCGACGGGTACCACCGGCGGATCCATATTCAGCGTGGACTCAAAAGGCAGGCTCTCCACGATCAATTGATCGCCGCGCGCCATGTCGATCCCCGTGGCGGCGGCGGCCAGATCGTGAATGACCTTCAATCGTTCGGCGGAGGGTGGAACGAGGACGCGTTTGGCGGTGGCTCCGGTTCCCTCAAAATGCACTTCATGGTCGATCAGCACGGATACCGAAAGTTTCTTGACGGCGCCCCGTGGCAGGACGGTCCGCTTTACCGTGCGGCTGGTTTGATAGTTGACGTTTTCTGTCTTGCGTGAGCTTCCCGGGCCCGTGGCCGCAGTGCGCGGCGCGGTTTCGGGAAGGTTCGAAGCCGTCCCGGGAACGCCCGCGGCGGCGTGCGCCTGGGTGGAGGAATCCTCCGTCTTTTGCGAAGCCACCATGACCGAATGGGTCGGGTCGAAGGTTTCCTCGCTCTGTTCTCCGCTGTTCAGTTCGCATTCCGCGGAAACGGCTGCCCGGAACCTGCCGGCCCCGACCAGCGGTTCGAGCGTGGATTCCAGCTTGGCGGTAAGATCCTGTTCCACCTTCTGCCGGTACTCCAGCGCCGACTCTGACGAATCGTCTCCAGCGACGCCGCCTCGCTTGGCGCGATTGAGCAAGTTGCCGCGCATATCCAGGACCGAGACACCGTCCGGAGAAAGGCCTTCCACGGCGCTCGCAATCAGGTGCGTGATGGCGGGAACGGCGCTGTCCGGCAGCGAAGCGCCGGCACGGATCTTGATCAGGACGCTCGCCTTGGCCGGCTGCCGCGCCTCGAGGAAGACGGACTCTTGCGGGAGCGAGATGTGAACGCGGGCCTGCTCGACTTCCGATACCGCCATGACCGAGCGCTCCAGCTCGCCTTCCAGGGCCCGCCGAAAATTGACGTGCTCGGCGAAATCGGTCATTCCGAAATTCGTCTTGTCGAAGATCTCGAATCCGATGCGGCCGCTCTTGGGCACTCCAGCGCCGGCCATCTCCAAACGAAGCTCCGCCACCCGCTCTTCGGGTACCGAGATGGTGGCGCCGTTGCTGGAAACGCGGTAGGGAGTGCTGCTCTCTTTGAGTTTCTGGACGACAAGGTTCGCGTCTTCCTGCGACAGTGAGTTGTACAGCGGCCGGAAATTGCTCTCGCGTTCCCAGCGAGCCAGTGCATAGACGCCGACCCCCACCAGGATTCCGGCGATGAGGATGGTCCAGCGTTGCCTGGACGAAAGCATTCCCGCTAATCGTTTGATCTGTTCCATTCAGTTCGCTAAAACTGCATTTTCATGATTTCCTGATACGCGGCGACTACTTTATTGCGCACCTGCATGAACATTTGAAACTCCAACTCAGCCCGCTGCGAAGCCAGGATGGTGGAGTGAAGATCGTCGCCCTCGCCCGAAAGAAACTTTTCCACGCTCTGGTTCGCGTCGCTACGCGAACTTTCCACTTGATCGATGGCGGCGCTCAGGACGTCCCGGAACGCACCGGTCTTTTCCGTGGTGGGCGCAAGGGAATCCGGCTGGATCAGGCGAACGGGCGGGATGTTCGAGAGATTCAATGTCATCGGCCGGGCTCTAACGGAACAGATCCAGGGATCTCTGGATCATGTCCTTCACCGCGGAAATGGCGGCGACATTGGCTTGAAAACCGCGCGAAGCGCCCAGCAGGTCCACCATGTCCTCGGCGGGATTCATCCGCGGATAGGCGACGTAACCGTCCTGGTCGGCATCGGGATGTCCGGGGAGGTAGCGCTTTTCAGGCTCGCGAGTATCGGTGATAACCTCGGCGACTCGAACGCCCATCGATCCCGTATTGTGCATTTCGTTTTCGAACAGAGAGGAGAACTGCGCCGCGGCGGGATCGGCTGTGAAGACCGCGTCCTTGCGCCGGTACGGCCCGCCTTCCGGCGTGCGGGTGGTGTCGGAGTTGGCCAGGTTTTCGACCAGCAGCTCGGTGCGCTGCCGCTGCGCCGACATCCCGGAAGCGCTGACCGAGAGAGCGGAGAGCAGGCTCATGAGTTTCTCCCTTCCTGAATCGCGGCGCGAATGGAACTGAGATTCGCGCGGGCAAAGTTCGATGCAACCGAAAAACGGAGCGCGTTCTCCGCGAGTATGCGGGCTTCGCGATCGAGGTTGACGTTGTTCCCGTCCGCCTTGGCCGGCAGACCTTCCGGTTCGATGACCGCCTCGGATTGTCCTTCCACGGCGTTTTCGAATTCTGCGCGAAAGTCGAGGTCCTGGGTCCGGTAGCCGGGCGTGTCGGCGTTGGCGATGTTGGACGCGACCAGCTTCTGCCGGGCGCTCAACAGAGTCATGTAGCGTTCGAAATTTCCGGCCACACCTTGGAACACGATACCGGCGGAATTGCAAGTG
>JBGPHB010000412.1:0-5212 GCA_041484155.1 Bryobacteraceae bacterium | reverse complement strand
CTGAAACACGAACATATAGCTGAGCAGCAAAACCAGCGGATGCACCGCGCCCCACGCCCAGCCCGCGGCCGAGCCGACGTAGCGCTGCTCGAAGTCGCGGCGCACCAGTTGCGCCAGCAGCGTGCGCCGGGCGACCAAGTTGCGCAGAAAATGCTGTCCGGGAATCCGGGTCACGTTATCGAGTGTACAAAAACCCGGGACAGTACACCAATTTTCGCCGGACAAGCACCTTGGGATCACAGGAGTTACGGGCTGGCGAAAATCCGTGTACTGTCCCGGGTTTTTGCGGCTGGTGTACACTCAATACGATGCGGGTTTCCGCCGCCGGGGCGCTTGCTCTGCTCCTCACCGCCTGCTGGCTGCTGCCGGCGCAATCTCCTTCCCACGGAGCGGTCGCCGCTCGCAAGAAGACCGCCCCCCCGCCGGCCGATCCGCCCCCCGTCGATCTTCGACCGGTCGCGCCCGCATCCGAAAGACTGACCTTCGACGTGGAGTGGCGCTTGATTCACGCAGGAACCGTCATCATCGAGTCGGAAAAGGCGCGGGCCGGGATGAAACTCGAGTCGGCCGGGCTGGTTTCATCGCTGTTCAAGGTCCATGACACCTATTCGGTCGACTTCGACGAGCCGTTCTGCGCGACCAGCAGCCTGATGGACTCGCAGGAGGGAAAGCGCCACCGTGAGGCCAAGGTGACCTACGACCGAGCCCAGAATCGCGCCACGTTCCTCGAGCGCGACGTGCTCAAGGACACGGTGGTGCACGCGAACGAGGTGGCCATACCCAACTGCGTTCACGACGTGATCACCGCGTTTCTCCAGTTGCGCACACGGACCGTCGAGCCCGGGCAATCCGTACAAATTCCGATCAGCGACGGCCGCCGCTCGGCCGCCGTGAAGTTGGAGGCGCAGGATCGTGAGGAAGTGACGACGCCGGCCGGGGCCTACAAAGCCGTCCGCTACGAGGCGTATTTGATGAATGGCGTGATCTACGCTCGCAAGGGCCGAGCCTTTATCTGGCTGAGCGACGAAGGACGTCATGTCCCAGTGCAGATTCGGCTGCGCATGCCCTTCCCGATCGGAACCGTGACTCTTCAATTAAGAATGGAGGAGCGGTTTTGAGAAAAGCAAGCATCGGCTGGCTGCCCGCCGCCGTGGCGATGGGCGTCTGGGGGCAGACGCCCGCCGCGCTGATGAATACACGGGACGTCAACCAGTTATGCGATCGCTCGACGCAACTCATGGAGGCCGGTGGGGTTGCGGTTCCGGATTTGCAGCGTGCCGCGGCGCCGGTCATCGAGAATCTCCGCCAGGCGTGCATCCAGCTTCGGACCGTTCCAGGTTCCGGCCAGCCCACTTACGTGCTGATGATGAACCTCCGTGCCTACCTGGCCCTCGCCGATGCCGTCCCGAAGCCGTTTCCCTTTCCCGAAGCTGCGTGGCTGCAGTTCGCCGAGTTGCGCGACGACTCGACCCGGCTCGATTCCCACTTCCGCGCCCTGCTCGATCAGAAAGACGGGCAGCTTCGTTCAGCCGACCCGGCCAATCTGAACCGCTACGCCGAGGCGAATCGAAAGCTCTCCGCGCTGAATCCGGCCAATCCACGGGTGGTGTTCCTGGGAGACTCGATCACCGACGCATGGCGGCTGAATGAGTACTTTGCCGATCGGGACTTCGTGAATCGAGGAATTGGCGGCCAGATCACCGGGGAAATGCTGGGCCGCATGAAGACCGACGTGATTGACGTTCATCCGCAGGCCATACTGGTCCTGGGCGGCACCAACGATCTGGCTCGCGGGATACCGCTGGTCGCGATCGAGAACAACTACCTCCTGATCGCGGACCTGGCGACGGCTCATAAGATCAAGGTTATTTTCGCTTCGGTGCTACCGGTAAGCGATTATCATAAAGATATGAGCCCGGCCTACGAGCAAACGCCAGCCCGCCCTCCGATTTTGATCAAGGCGCTGAACGAGTGGCTGGAAAGGTTCTGTGCAGACCGCGGATACACCTATCTGAACTACTTCACACCGATGGTGGACGACGCGGGCCAGCTCAAGGCGGATCTGGGCGACGATGGCCTGCATCCAAACTCCAAAGGCTATCGAATCATGGCGCCTCTGGCGCTGGAAGCCGTTCAGAGGACGGTCGGGCCGCCGCCTTCCCAGGAGCAGCAGAAACCTCGGAAGCGGCATAAAACGTCTAACTAAAATAGAGATGCGACGCATACGACAGATCTGGGTGCTGCTGGCGATGGCCGCGGCGGGTTACGCCCAGATGAAGATGACCGCGGACCAACTGGTCAGCTTCATCAAGTCGTCGATTCAGTTACACCACGACGACCGCAAGGTCGCCGACTACGTCCATAAGATCAAGCTGAGCGACAAGCTGCAAGACCGCAGGGTGGAAGAGATGCAAGGGTTGGGCGCTGGCCCCAGAACCGTGGCGGCATTGCGCGAGCTGAGTACTGCGTCGCAGAGTCTTGCCGTGACGCCGCCCCCGCCTCCGCTCTCGCCGAAGCCGGTGATTCCGCCGCCGGATTCCATCGAGCAGGCCAGCATCCTCCACGAGATCATCGAGAAAGCGCGCAGCTACGCCCAAGGCCTGCCGAACTACCTGTGCGTGCAGGTGACCCGCCGGCGCGACGATCCGACCGGAACGGAAAATTGGCGGCTGCGCGACACCATTCAGGAACAGCTCAGCTACGTCGACCGTCAGGAAAGCTACAAAGTGGCCATGATCAACGGCAAAGCGGTGAGCACCGTCCAGCACAATCAGCTTGGGGGGGCGATCTCCTCGGGAGAATTCGGCTCAATTTATACGGAGATCTTCGCCCCGGAGACGGAGACCGAGTTCGAATGGGATCACTGGGCCACGCTGCGCGGCCGCCGGATGTACGTGTTCTCCTTCCGCGTGCCGCAATCGCGGTCGCACTACACCATCCTGGATGGCGAGTCGCACCGCACCATCACCACCGGCTTTCACGGGCTGATCTATGCCGATCGCGACACCGGCATGGTCATGCGCTTCAGGCTGGAATGCGACGACATCCCCATCGATTTTCCGATCAAGGACGTGCGGCAGGATGTCAACTACGACTTCGTCAAGATCGCCGATCAGGAGTACGTGCTGCCCCTCAAGACGCAAATCCGCTCCAGCCGGGGCAAGTACCTGACCTTGAACGAGGCCGACTTCCACCTGTACCGCAAGTTCGGCACCGAGACGTCCATCAAGTTCGACGTTACGCCCGATCCGATTCCCGAAGACCAGACCAAAGAGGAGCCGGCCAGGCCCGATTCGCCGGCGAAGCAACATCCGTAGTGCCACCCCTAGCGCCATCGATACGACACCTTGCCGTGGGGCTGATGCTGGCCGCCGCGGCGGGCGCTCAAACCGCCCTGGACGACACACCACCGCCCGCCGAGAACGAAGAGAAAAAGATCCTCGCCCAGATCACTGAGAATGCCTTGAAGTACGGCAAGGATCTGCCGGATTTCGTATGCACCAAAGTAACCCGACAAAACGTCGATCCATCCGGAACGGGTCAACAATGGAAGCCCACCGAAACAGTCAGTGAAGAGCTCAGTTACATCAACCACAAAGAAAGCTACAAGACGATGGCGGGCAACGGCAAGAAGGCGGCCAGCCCGGCATCATCGGACGGGTTCGGCAATTTACTGGCCTGGATCTTCGATCCAACGGCGCAGGCCGACATCAAATGGAATAGCTGGACGACGCTGAATAAGCGGCGCACGTACGTATTCGCCTACAAGGTGCTCCAGCCGAAATCGCAGTTTACCGTGGCCAGTTCCAAGACGCGGGTCACGGTAGCCTTCGCCGGCCTGGTGTGGGCAGACGTCGATACAGGCGTGGTCATGCGAGTCACGGCTACCGGCCAGAGTCCGGCTGGTTTCCCGGTCCAGGGTGTAACCCTCGACGTGAGTTACGCCTTCACCAAGGTCGACGAACGGGAATTCGTGCTACCCGTCAAATCGGATTTTCGCGCCAAGGACGGCAAGAGTCTGGTGTGGAACGAGGCCGAGTTCCGCCGCTACCGCAAGCCTGGCGTCGACTAGAGCAGCATTAGATACCGAACCGCGACGGTAACGGAGCGGGCCGAACGAATTTTTCATAGCTCGCCGCTGGTACAAGTCTTTGGTTGCGGCTATGCTGGCCCGAAATCTTCGCAGGCTGTGAAGAATTGACCGCGTACGTTTCCGAACGGAACCCCGCCCTGACGGGCGGGGCTTTGTCGTGCGTTTACGACACCCCGCAAGCCCCGCCCGTCAGGGCGGGGTTCCGCTGCGGCCATGCTGTTCTGTGGGGCAGCCAGTCCAGGCCGGCTTTCTTGTCCCGGCCTGCCCCCCTAGCGTTCCGTGAGCGCCACCGCTTGTTCGAGCCTGAAGCTGAGGCGCGACTCGACGGGAAGCTCAGCGGGTTTTCCGCGCGTGGCCATCACGGTTCCAGCTCCCGCGGCTCCGCCCGCGGCGGCGCCGATCGCCGCGCCCTTACCTCCACCCGTGGCTGCGCCGATGATCGTGCCCAGCACGGCTCCGACGCCAATCTTGGCCGCATCGTCACGCTTCGACTCCGGTCCGGCTTTTTCGAAGGGCGCGGTACGAATACCTACCCTTTGGCCGTCGGACGTGGTGAGCGTCGTAAGCTCGATGACCAGACGGGCCAGCCCCTTCACGCGTCCAGCTTCCTCCGCTTCCGCGACGCGGCCCTCCAGGCGCGCGCCTCGCTCGGCGATCACAAATCCGTCCACCACCAACGGCTGATCGAGGGTAGCGAAGAATCCGTCACCCGCCCGGTTGCGATGGCTTGAGAGCGCCTCGCCCAGTCGCACTGAGATCAGGGTGCCAGCCGGGATGGTGACCGTGTGCCGCTCGGGCGCAGGTGCGGCGGGTGCCGGTGGCGGCTCGGGGGTTGGCGGTGGAGGTGTTGGCGGAGGCGTCACTTTCACAGCCTCCTCTGGGTGGGGCGGTTCGGGCGCTGGCGCTACCGCCGCCGGAGGCTCCGGTGGCGTCTGTATGGATACCACTTTCCGCTTCACGATCGCTTTCGCGGGCGCCGGCGCAGGGATTGGCTCGATCGGAGCCGGCGGAACGGGCGCTGGAGCCGCGGCCACGGCTATCGGCGCCGGAGGCGGCTCACGACGTAGGAAAAGATAAGCCACGGTCGACGCGACCAGCGCCCCGGCGACAAAACCCGTT
>JBGPHB010000411.1:0-5224 GCA_041484155.1 Bryobacteraceae bacterium | reverse complement strand
ACCCTAAGCGGGCAGGTGTTGGAAAACGATCCGCCGCGGCGTCTGTCCTACACGTTCACGCCTCAGCACGAGCCGCACAATGGCACGGAAACCTCGCGCGTGGTGATGGACCTTGAGCAGCAGCGCGATCAGGTCAAACTCACCGTCACGCACGACGATTTCGCGCCGGACAGCAAAGTGTTCGCCAGCATCAGCAATGGCTGGCCGCTCGTTCTTTCGAGCCTCAAGAGTTACCTGGAGGCAAACCGCGTGCTCTGGGCGCCGTGGTATGAGGAAAAGACCAAGCAAGAAGCGGAAAAAGCGGCGTCGTGACGCCTACCGCAAGCTCGCGTTGATTTTCTCAAGCGCGCTCGAGCCGGGGCAGAGTTCCTTTTCAGAAAGCGCGTTGAGCGGGGTGGCGACCGTGCCAAGACGGACGTGCAGGTCCTCGGGCTCGCGCTCGACGTAGAGCAAGCCGGTTACGATCTGGCCCTCGGCCGCATGCTTTTGCGAGAACGTCATGGCGCCGAGGCGGTCGTGGGCGTCATAGTCGGCGGCGATCTTGCGCAAGGCGAGCTGCGAGCCGTCGTGCTGCTCGACAATCTCGACGGTACCCGCCTCGTAAGCCACCTTGATCGGCGCGCGCGGAGTAATGAAATCCAGAAAGTTGACCGCTTCATTGTGCTCGCGCACGTAGTCGAAACTCTTGGTCGAGCCGATGTGGTTGTTGAAAGCAACGCACGGGCTGAGGACGTCGATGAAGGCAGCGCCCTCGTGCTCGATCGCCGCCTTGATGATCGGTACCAATTGCGCTTTGTCGCCGGAGAAGCTGCGGGCGACGAAGGTCGCGCCAAGCTGCAGCGCCACTGCGGCCAGATCGATGGATGAATCGCTGTTGGTCGCGCCGCGCTTTGACTTCGAGCCGCGGTCGGCGGTGGCCGAGAACTGTCCCTTGGTCAGGCCATATACGCCGTTGTTCTCGACGATGTAGACCATGTTCACGCCGCGGCGGATGGCGTGGGCGAACTGGCCGAAACCGATCGAGGCGGAGTCACCGTCGCCCGAGACGCCGAGATATATCAGGTCGTGATTGGCGAGATTGGCGCCGGTGAGCACCGAGGGCATGCGTCCGTGCACCGAATTGAAGCCATGCGAATTGCCGAGAAAATAGGTCGGTGTCTTCGAGGAGCAGCCGATGCCGGAAAGCTTGGCAACGCGGTGCGGCGGCAGGCTCAGCTCGAAGAAAGCCTCGATGATGGCGGCCGAGATCGAGTCGTGACCGCAGCCGTTGCACAGGGTCGATTCCAGGCCGCGGTAGATGGCTTTTTCCAGGCCGAGCTTGTTGGTCTTGCCTTTAGGGGCGCTTACAGTGGTCATATCTTCTCAGGCCTCCATCTTTTCAAGGGTTTCCACGATCCAGCGCGCCGTCAGCGGCAGGCCGTCGTTGTGGTTGAGCGGAAATACTTTGGCCGCCAGTTCGGGAGTATCGAGCCGCACGAGTTGAGTCAACTGCGCGTCGGAGTTCAATTCGACGACATACACCCGCTCGTGGGCGCGAACAAACGACTCGACTGAGTCATTCAACGGGAGCGCGCGCAGGCGCAGGTAGGAAGTCTTGACGCCCTTGGCCGCCAGACGACTGCGAGCCTCGACCACCGCCGGGTCGGTCGACCCGAAGGCGATCAAGCCGATCTCCGCCCCATCCACCCGGTCTTCCACCGGGGCCGGCAGGAGCTGGCGGGCCGTTTCAAACTTGCGGCCCAGGCGCTCCATGTTGGCTTCCCAGTGCTCCGGGCGCTCGCTATACGTGGCGATTTCGGTGTGGCCGGTGCCGCGAGTAAAGTACGCAGCCAGGGGATGATCGGTGCCCGGCAAGGTGCGCCAGCCGATCCCGTCGCCGTCCACGTCGCGGTAGCGGGCCCACTTGCCTTCCAGGCGGGTCAGGTCCTCGGCCGTCAGCACCTTGCCCCGGTCCATCTGGCCTTCGGGATATTCGAAGGGCTCGCTCATCCAGTTATTCATGCCGATGTCCAGATCGCTCAGAACAAACACCGGCGTCTGCAGCCGTTCCGCCAGGTCGAACGCCCGCCAGCCAAACTCAAAGCATTCCTTTACCGAGCCAGGCAGCAGCATTACGTGCTTGCTGTCGCCGTGGCCCAGCCAATAGACAGCGAGCACGTCACCCTGCGAAACGCGCGTGGGCAGGCCGGTACTCGGGCCCATCCGCTGAATATCCCAGATCACGGCGGGGATCTCGGCAAAGTAGCCGAAGCCGGCGAATTCGCTCATCAGCGAGATGCCCGGCCCGGAAGTTGACGTCATGGCCCGGGCGCCCGCCCAACCCGCGCCGGTCACCATGCCCAGCGCCGCCAGCTCGTCTTCGGCCTGAATGACGCTGTAGGTGGGTTTGTGGGTCTCCGGATCCGTGCGCAGCCGCGGCAGGTAAACATTGAGCGCGTCGGCCAGGCTGGTAGCCGGGGTGATGGGATACCAGGCGGCGAACGTCACACCGCCGAAGATGGCGCCGAGCGCGCCTGCCGTATTACCGTCGATCATGATCAGGCCGCCGGTCTTATCCATCGGCTCCAGTTTATAGGGATCGCGTTTAACCAGGTTGGCCCTGGACCATTCGATGGCGGCCGAGATGGTCTTGATGTTCGGCTCGATCGCCTTGGCCTTGCCTTTAAAATGCCAGTCGAGCGCCGCCTTGACCTCCTCCAGATCGATCCCGAGCAGCTCGATCAGCACGCCCACGTAAGCCATGTTTTCGGCGTAACCCCGGAGCTTGCCGTCCAACCCGGAGGCATTGGCCAGCTTTTCGGCCGGGATCTTGTAGAAGGTCACATCCGAACGCTGTGGCACGTAACCGGTGCCTTCCGCATAGACGCACATGCCGCCCGGCTCGAGCTTCTGCACGTCCTCGATGATCGTTGCCTTGTTCATCGCCACCAGGATTTCAGAGCGCGGCCGGCGGGCAATAAAACCCTCCCGGCTGGCCCGGATGGTGTACCAGGTGGGCTGGCCCTGGATGTTTGAGGGGAAGAGGTTCTTGCCACTGACGGGGATGCCCATCTTGAATAACGCGCGCAAGATCGTGGCGTTGGCCGTCTGGCTGCCCGAGCCGTTCTTGGTGGCAATTGTGATCGAAAAGTCGTTCACAATGGGTTCGCCCGCGCTGTGCGGCGCCGGGCTCGCCTTGGGTTCGACAATAGTCATTTGCTAACTCCTTTTAGTTCTATTTATGCCGCTGCGGCCGCCCCATCAGAATGGCACTCAGGCATTGGCGGAAACTGCGCCGGGCCGCGGCGCGGTTTCCTGCTCCAGCAGCCGCAGCAGTCCGCTGGCCGTGTTGACACTAATCAACACATATATGGAGAGCAGGCTGCCGAAGGCCAGGATTGCCAAGGGCGGAAAGAAGGCCAACGCCCCGGGAACGGCCAGCAGCAGTGCCAGCATCACGGCCCAGACGCAGAGCATGATCACGGCGCGGGCATACTTGCCCGAGGCCAGCCAGCCGAGGCCCCACACGCAGAACTCCACCGCCACTGCCAGCCCCGCCCGCGGATGTTCCTGGGCCAGGCGCAGCATCTTGCCGATGCCGCGCTTGAGCCGCCAGAGCTGATAGATCGCATAGACCAACCCAGCTGCCGCCAGGACCCCGACCACGCCCAGCAGGACAATCAAGAGAGCCGGGTCCGTTCGGCTCAGGACGTAGACGATACCCATCACCACGAGCGAGGCCAGGGCCTCGTAGGTTGCGAATATTGGCGCGGAGAGATGCCCGGCGGTGCCGGTGGATGCGCCAATCGCCGGTTTGGCGGCGGCCTTCGCCGCGGTCAGGGCTACGGCGGCGACGGCGCCGCCGGTCGCGATGACATAGCCGGTCGAGCCGAGCCCGCCACTCGAATTGAATATCTGCAGGGTATCGAACATCGCCCGCAAATCGGGGTTGAGATTGACGATCGCCCCGGCCGAAGCCAGCGACAGCGTCGCGGACGAGATCGGCACCAGGAACCCGCTGACGAAGTTCACGGCCGTGTTGACCGCGTTCATGATGCCGGGCGCGATCAGCGAGCCGTAGGCCGGGGCCACAGTCAGCACCCACAACAGGCCCGCCAGGATCAAGAACCAGGTACTGGTCATGAATCCCATGGGCGGCATCAGGTTGATGACGCCGAACCGGGCGGCCAGCCCGACAATCAACAGGCACAGATATTGATCGGCGATTCCGATCACCCCTCCGGCTGAAATGGCAGACAGAACGAGTGGCATCTTATTTCACCAATTCCGGCTTGTCGGGGCGTTCGGCAGGTACCCGGTGCCGCAGGAGGTTGGCATGCTCGATCAACAGAGCGTGGCCGAGGTCAGACTTGCCCTCCATGATCGAGTCGACCATGCGCTGATGGTAGGTCCACACTTCGCGGAGATACTCGTAATCGGAGAACAGGTTCAATTCAACCGCTTCGTAAGCTTCCCAGTATGCTTCCAGGACGCCGCGCACGAACGGATTGTCCAGCCGCCGGAAAATTGTGAGATGCAGTTCGCGGTGCTCGGGATGAGGGATCTGAATGTGGGGGCCATCGAGCTTGGCCCAGGCGGCCCGCATGAGGTCCTGCAGGTCCCGCTTGTCCTGCTCGGTCAGCAGTTCTACGGCTTCATGCCAGAAGGCTGCCTCCACATGTTTGCGCAGATCGCTGAAGGGTTCAAACCGGTTTGGGTCGGTAGCCAGGGCAAACAAGAGCGAAAAACGGACGGCAGGCAGGAAGTCGTATGGTTCCAGGCGGATACCCACCTGGGGCCGGACTTCAACCAGCCCGAGCGTGCGGGCTACCTCCATCTGTTCACGGAGCTTGCCCACGCTGATCTCCAACTCTTCGCTGAGCACCTTCAAGGTGGGAATACGCGCACCCGGCTGATAGTTCTTGCTTACGATGTAACGAAGGAAATCGGAGTCGAGTTCGTCGAGGTTCATAAATCATCCAATTGATTGAATAGATTAGATTTGTCGGATTATAGCCGGTGCCGGCCGTTTGTGTCAATGGGCGTGTTTATGCGGGAAAAACGGTGATAGACTATTTGAATTATGCTCCCTTCCCTGGAAGCAGATGCCATTGTGGTCGGTTCCGGACCGGGCGGCGCCACTGTAGCTCGAGGACTATCCCGGGCCGGTCGAAGGGTCATTCTGCTTGAACGGGGGGGCGACTGGCGCCGCTCACCACTTTACGGCACCTATCCAGGCGCGCTT
>JBGPHB010000410.1:0-5234 GCA_041484155.1 Bryobacteraceae bacterium | reverse complement strand
GTAACGCTGTTGCCTTGCCGGGCGGACGCGCTGGCTCTTGGCGTCTTGGTGGCCATGGCTTGCCGCAACCGGCGGGCGTGGACGTGGCTTGCCGATCATCGCGGCCATGCCCAGTCCCTACTCCTGGTGCTTGGACTCGGGCTCTGGCCGCTAGCGCTCCGCGACACCGGACGCTTGATGGCGTCCGTCGGATTCACCTGGCTGCCGGCGTTTTACGCGACGCTCCTGGTCCTGGTAATCACCAGCCCCAGGCTGACACCGACCTCGAACTTCTTCAGCCATGGGGCGCTGGTCCGGATGGGGACTGTCTCTTACGCGGTGTACATCTTCCACATGGGAGCCAATGCCGTCGCGCATGGGTACGTGTTCGGGCATCTTCCGGCGATCCGCGGATGGGAATCGTTCGGGATCACGGTCCTGGCGTTGATGGCGACCTTGCTGCTGGCGGCGCTGTCCTGGAGGGTTCTGGAGCGCCCCCTGGTCCGGCGGGCGCACCTCCGATTCCGCTACGAAACGGCTACGGACCCGCAGCCGGCTTGGTGCTGATCAGGTGCTGGACGTCCTTGTTGTTCTCGTTGCAGGAATACTCGATCAGCTCCGGAAGTCCGGGCCGAGTGATCAGGGGGGTGATGGATCGCTGCACGGTCCACGGCTTGGTGTACATCTTGGGATCGTCCACTGTGAACTCGTAGGCGATAGTCTTCTCTTTCCGCTCGAAACGCTCGATCACATGCAGGACGTCGCTGTGCTGATGGCCCGCGGTGTCGAGCCAGGTCCAAGGGGCGTCCTTTAATCCGGTCGTGTCCACGACCAGTGTGTCGCCTTCCCAATGTGCGGTCGAGTCTCCCATGAACGCAGGCTCCATGTTCTTGGGATGAGGACGTGCGTCCACGGGAAAGGTGCGCCACATGCGCATATATTCGAAGAGCAGCACCACGTAGTTTCGCGTTTGCACGATCTGCATCGGGTAGGGCGATTGCATCACGCGCGGTACGCCGGGATACCAGCAGTTCGAAGTGGGATCGTCCTTGGAATCGTGGTTCTTGAATGCGGCGCGCCCCCGCTCGGTGTAAGGGACGCTGTCTTCGCTCCCTTGGGCCATGTTGGGAACGTAGGGGACATTCCAGAATCCCGATAAGTCAGGCTTGCCGTCTCCAGTGCGCGGTATCGTCTGAGCCTTGGCCAATGACGCGATGAACAACGCAGCAACCAGCCAGATTCTCATTCCTAATACTTTACTGCACCGGTACCTTCACGGCCGGGCTGGTGGCGGCGCCCGCCGTGAGCACGAGATTCTGCGATCCGCTCGGCGCATTCGCCGGTACTCTGAAGTTCACCTGATAGACACCCACCAGCCCGGGCGCGAGACCAGCGAAGGGCACGTCGCAAGGCGATCCGGCAAGCGACACGCGAACGTCCGCTAACGCGACGGCGAGCGGGGAAAAGGGCGCGCCGCTGCCCGTGGATGGCGGGTTGGACACGGCTCCAAGCCCTGCCGAATAGATGAACGCAAACTCGCCGCCCCGGAGCGGCTTGGCAGCCGTTACCAGCGTGTAGTCGGCGGCATGGACCGCGACCGCTTGGGTGCCATCGGTGGTGTAGATGGCGGGTTGAACGTCGAGCACCGGCACGTCTACGGTTGGGCTCGAATGGCCGGAGCGAGTCACCACCACGGACGCGCTGGACCGGCCGGCGATTTCGAACGGCACTTGGAAATTGACCAGTTCCAAACCATTGCTGTTCGCGACCGCAAGCAGGGGGGCTGCAACGCCAGCGACGGAGACCGAAACACCTCCCAGATCGCCAGGGAGTGGGATCGCCGCCGCCCCGACTATCCCCGGGTCGTCCAGCACGCCTGAGGCAAAAACGGAAGCGAGCGATCCCGGTACGAGACCCTGGACGAAGCTTGCGGAGTTCACCACTCCCGCCGCGCTGAACTGTGGCGCGGAGCTGCCCACGATGTGGTGAATCGTGCCGTTGGCGGCATTGGCCACGTAGACTTCACCCGCCGAATCCTCACCGAAAGTGGTGATGCCAAATCCGGATGAAAGCAGCAGCCGGTTGACCCAAGCGGGGCCCTGCCGCTCCAGGCCCCAAATCCTTCCGCTACAGTAGTCTCCGTAGAGATAGGTGCCACGCAGTCCGGGCGACACGCGTCCACGATAGACAAACCCGCCGGTCACGGAACATCCTCCGCTGGCGTGCGTATACTCGGCCATCGGCAGGGTCAGGCCCTGGGTGCTGCACCCGGCGATGTAACAATGCATGCCCTCCATCCGGTTCCACCCGTAATTTTCTCCGCCATGGCTTGAGGCCGGCTGGAAGTCCACTTCTTCGTACGTGTCCTGGCCGACGTCGGCGATCCACAAATCGTGGGTCACGCGATCGAAGGTGAAGCGCCAGGGATTGCGCAAACCCAGAGCCCAGATCTCAGGCCGCGTGCCCGCGGTGTTCACGAAAGGATTATCGGGCGGGATGCGCGCATGCCCGGGATCGCTCTCCACATCGATTCGCAGCAGCTTGCCGAGCAGCGTCCCGCGGCCTTGTCCATTGTTCAGCGGGTCCCCGCCCGATCCGCCGTCGCCCATGCCGATGTAGAGGTATCCGTCGGGGCCGAACCGCACTTGCCCTCCGTTGTGGTTGGCAAAGGGCTGGGTGATGTTGAGCAGCGCGATCTCGCTGGTTGTGTCGGCCACGTCCGGATTCGTCCCACTCACGCGATACTGCGCAATCACCGTATTGCCATTGAGGTCCGTGTAGTCCGCATAGAAGCGTTGTTTCTGCGCGAAGCCAGGTGGGAAGGCGATCCCGAGTAAACCGCGCTCGCCATCGGCTCTGGTCTTATTGCGGATGTCGAGAAACGGCTGCGCCACCAGGGCGCCGTTCCGGAAGATTCGCACCAGTCCGTTCTGCTGCACGAAGAACAGGCGCCCCGATCCGTCGCCCGCGTCTTGAATGTCCGTGGGCGCGGAAATGCCGTTCACGATCTGAGACAACTGGATTTCCTGGGCCCAGAGGCTCGTCGCCAAAACGAGCCCGGCGGCGATGCGACAGCGTGTAAGGGACAGGGCTAAGGAACAGGGTGAATAGGTCATCCGCGAGAGCCTGAATTGGCTCAATCCTTCCGCAGTTCCCGCTGGATTTCCTCGACCACACGATCGCGTCCATTCGCGGTCAAATCCTTCTGCAGCCGCCGCAGGGCGACGCCCACCAAGTCGCGATGGTGCAGGCGCGAGCCCAGCTCCGATTCGCTCAGATTCAGCCAGATATCGTGCAGCAGGTCGACGTCTTCCGGCCACAGCCGGGGCGGGTGCGGACCGAGGTTCACAAAAATCGACGGCCGGTCCGGGCTGATTACCTCGAGCGAGAACGGATGGCGCGGCTCGGGCAGCTTTTCCCAGGCGAGGCCGATGCGGCGCGCCAGTTCATCGGACTCCATGCGCGCGCTCACGCCCGTCACCAGGCGCGATGCGTGCAAGCCGCTGGCGGTCTGCGCCAGGGCGTCGAACGGGTCTACCGCCGGCACCACCAGTAGCTCCACCGGCTTGCCTTCTTTCTCGGCGATCTCCACCACGTGGCTGAACAGTTCCTTTTCGTAATCGCTGAAGATCTGCGCCTCGGACAGCTCGTACTCGCCGGCTCCGGTAGTGAGCGGGCGCACGGTCATCACCACGATATCGTAGCGGCGCAGGTTGGTCTTCTCCAGGACCCGCTTCAGATGCTCCATACGGTGGTAGTCGCGCACGGCCACCAGCACGCATCCGGGACGCGCGTGCAGGCTGGTATGATCGATCTCCGCCTGGTGGTCGAGGTTAAACTGCTCCAGGCCCTGCTTCGCCCCTTTCTGGCGCCGTTTGTTGATCTGGTCCGAGAGGGTGAACAGCAGGAACAATCCTACGGTGAACGAAACCCCAAACTTGGTCGCGATCTGTTTACTGAACAGGTTCGCGATCGCCAACACACCCAGCGCCAGGGTAGTTGCCATCAGACCCACTGGTATCTCGCGCCCGCCGAGGCTAAAGTTGAGCGGCACCTTGTATTCCTGGTCCGAGCGCTGAAAACGCAGCACCGTCACGCCCAGCGCCTTCATGAAAAAGCTCCACACCACGCCGAACGCGTACGCCTCGGCCAGGATCGTCATGTTGCCGCGGCTGCCGATGATGGTGGCAAGCTGCGCGATCGTAATCAGGTTGATGATGCGGGAGGTAGTGCCGAACCTGCGGTGCGGCTTGCGAAACCAGGTGAGCAGAACACCGTCCTCGGCCACGCGGTTCAAGATGCCATTGGCTCCGATGATGGAGGTATTCACGGCCCCCGACAGGATCAGCCCTCCCACGATGACCACGAAGACATGAAAGGCCAGGCGCAGCAGGTACGGCCCGCTGAGATTCATCGCCAGGCCCCCGATCAGGTTGGCGAAGTAGTTCCGCCGGATGTCGTCGGGAATGATCATGCCGGCGAAGACCGTGACCACGCCCGTGCAAACCACGGCGTAACAGCACACGATGTTGGCCGTGATGCGCAGGTTCTTCAACTTCGGGAACGCGATTTCGCGGTAAACCTGGGCCAGCGTCTCGAAGCCGCTCATGGAAAGCAGGGAATGTCCGAAGGCGATGATGATCACCACCATGGGGATCTGAAGCCAAAAGGTCCCCTTGAACCAGCCCATCGAGTCGTCGGAGAACGTGAGGTTCGATGCCGAGGGCGCCGGTGGGAGGTTGTGCCAGCGATCTTTCAGCAGGATGGTCAGCGGACACCATACCAGGAGGATCACTACCATCGCCGTGGTGATCTGCATAATGCGCAGGGCCTTCCCGCTCGATTCGAAGACGCCCTTGATGTTGGTCCACCAAAAATAGATCGTGATCAACACGGCCACGCCGGCAGCGAACGTATTCACGTCGATCCGGTAGCTCTGATGCAGAAGCTCGCTGACCTCGTTGAGCAACGCGCCCAGATACTGGCCCGCGCTCACGACGCTGATCGGTCCGGTAAGAATGTAGTCGAATACCAGCGCGGAAACCGAGAGCTTGGCCATCACCGGTCCCATGCTGTCGCGCACGACGACGTACACGCCGCCGCGCACGTACATGCTGCAGCTTTCCATGTAGACGCTGCGCACGGCGAAACTGAACAACATGACGCCCAGCACGAACCACGGCGCCGACCTGCCAATCGCCTGTTCGGCCGCGCCGCCGGCATAAAAGGCCGAAGACGCAAGATCGCTCAACACG
>JBGPHB010000409.1:0-5237 GCA_041484155.1 Bryobacteraceae bacterium | reverse complement strand
GTCAACCGCTTCAGCGCGACCGGTCGCCAGGTAGCGAGAAGGCTGTCAACGTCACGCCCGAAGGGACCACGACCCACTGGACACCGTCCAGCATATACGTGATGGGCGCCACGCCCCAGACTGGGGCGCCTGTCTGGAAGCGCCACAGTTGCTTGCCTGTGGCCGACTCGAGTGCATACACGTAGCCGTCGTTGTCCCCGGTGAACACCAGCCCGGACGCCGTCGTCATCGCGCCGCCTGACAGATCCAGGATGATCTGTGAAGGGTAGCCCCGGAAGCGATGTTCCCACCGCATCGTACCGGTGGCCGGATCGATGGCGCGCAACGCGCTGTACTGTTGAGGGCCGTCTTCAAAGGTCTTGGCGCCTCCGCTCGGCACCCGTTCCCCCAGTGCGATTGGCTCCACTGGTTTAGTCGATACCCAAGTCACGCAGGTTTCGCGCGCGGTCACGAAAAAGAGGCGACGAACGGGATCAAACGACGGCGGCATGAAGTTCGTTCCACCACGTTGATCCGGTAAACAATTCTCCCGTGTGCCGACATTATCGAGTACCACCGGCCGGCCGTCGGGGCCGATCTCCCGCGCCCACTTCGTGCTGGTGAACGGCTTGCCGACCAGCAGCTTGCCGTTTTTCCGATCGAACACGTAGAAGAAGCCGTTTCGGTTGGCAAACATCACGACCTTGCGCGGTTGCCCGGCGATGGTGAGGTCGCCGAGCACCGGGACTTGCGTCGAATCCCAGTCATGAATGTCGTGCGGCGTGAACTGGTAGTACCACTTAAGTGTGCCGCTGTCGGCATCGAGCGCCAGCAGCGAGCACGTGTAGAGGTTGTCGCCAGCCCGATCGTCGCCCCAGTAGTCCGGGTTTGGGTTTCCGGTGCCATAGTAGACCAGGTTCAGCGCCGGGTCGTACGCTCCCGTCGCCCAGACAGCGCCGCCGCCCCTTTTCATGACGTCCACGTTCGGCCAGGTCTCACTCCCCTTTTCGCCAGCCCCCGGAACGGTGTAGAACCGCCAGGCGCGGGCGCCGGTTTCGGCGTCATAGGCGTCAATGAAGCCGCGGGACGCAAAGTCGCCGCCGGCTACGCCCACGATTACCTTGTTCCTGACCACCAGGGGCGCGAGCGTGACGGAGTAGCCGTTCTTGGGTTCCTCAACCGTCGCATCCCAGACCACTTTGCCGGTTTTCCGGTCGAGCGCAACAAGATGCGCATCCAGCGTGCCCATGTACAGTTTCTCGCCCAGAATGGCCAAGCCGCGGTTCACCATTCCGCAACACACCCGAAGCACTTCGGGCAGCGATCGCTGGTAGTGCCAGACCTGACGTCCGGTGCGCGCGTCCAGGGCCCAGGCATGGTTGTTGTTCCCGGTGATGTACATCATGCCGTCGAGCACGATGGGCGTGGTCTCGAAGCCGCGGCCGGGGGCCGGCGTCTGGGTCTGGAACAACCACTGCGGCGTCAGGCGGTCGACATTCTGCGGCGTCAGTTGCGTCAAGGGGCTGTGACGTTGTGAGGTGTAATCCCCCCCAAACATGAGCCACTTCGCCGGATCCTTCAGGCCGTCGAGCAGCATTTGGGACGTCACCGGCTGCGCGACCACCGGCACGCATCCGAAGGCGGTCATGAGTGCGGTGAGCCGAAGGACAGGATGCATGATGCGAGCGCCTCCTAGTAGAGTCTAATACTTACCGAGCGCGTGCGGAAGAGCACGCGCGGGTGCACGACATGGACGCTGGCGTCTTTCCGGGCGACCTCATGACGCCGCCCTGTTCCCGGCGGCCCGCATGGTTGAACTGTACATCGCGCGGCTATGGAATTCACCTATGCGACTCTTCGTCCCTTTGCTTCTGTTCATCTCGCTGCTGGCTCATCAACCGGGCGGCCGCGGAGCGGTTCCGCTACCGGCTCCGAAGAACCTGAAACTCCTGGCGCCGGACTCCGACATTCCCTTCGTCATGCGGAACTTCAATGAGGCGCTGGGAGTGCAGTGCACCTATTTTCACGCGGAAGGCGATTTCACATCGACCAAGTGTCGGGGAGAACTGAGCAAGAAGAATAGAAAAGTGCCTGCCGTCCACTGGCGGTTGGTCCTGGATTACGCATCCGTACACCAAGCCAGCTTCCAAAGTAGTGGAAGGATGACCGGCCAACCGGGAGCTATCCCGCCAACCTTCTCCTGATTTTGGATTTCCTGGTGATTTACTGCGGCCGCCGGAACAGGCCCCCGTAGACCGCCTTCGCCAGGATGTGACCCTGAATCGTCTTCATCACGTTGGCGCGCGTCTCGAACGCGTCAGCCGATGGTTTCACGTCCAGCTTGGTGTCGAGGGCGTAGAGCTCAAACACGTAGTGGTGGAACGGACCGTTCGCGCCAGCTCCTGGACCACGGTACATGGGTCCTGTGGCACTGATCTGATAACTCCCGTCGGGCAATGGCGATCCCTTGGGTACGCCTTCGGGCAAGCCGGTCGCGGTTGCCGGAACGTTCCAAAGAACCCAGTGCGCCTGATCGTCCGTAGTCTTGTTGCGGGCGAGATCCATGTCGTGCATGTGGAGGAAGAAACTCTGCGTGCCGGCGGGCACGTTGGCCCAACTCATCGCCGGCGACGTACCCTCGCCGACGGCAACGCCCGGAGCGGCCTGACTGAACTTAACGGGAATCTGGCCGCCGTCGGAAAATCCCGGAATGGTCAAAGTCATGGCTGCAGGCGCAGCGCCACCCTTGGGCTGACCTCCGCGGCCTGCATCTTGAGCACATAGCAAGAAGGTTGTGGAAGCAATGATTGTCGAAACATAGAGCAATCGCATGGGTCTATCCTAGCGTGGAATGGATCCCGAAAGGGTTTCAGCCGCCCGTTTGCCCGCCTTCTGGCACTCGACTATTTCGCGTTGCTATTCGCTCTGGTTGTTATTCGCTCTGGATGTTCACCGCGTAGTAGGCTACCGTCTTCGTGGGGACTTCCTTGAACCAGTGGGGCGTCTTCGCCGGAATCGTAATCACGTCGCCCTTGCTCAAATGGTAGATCGTTCCGCCTTCGACCGAGGGAGCACGCATCTGATCCGGCGCGGTCCGCTTGGGGTCAACCATCGTCCCTCCCACTACCAGCGTCGCCTCGCCTTCGACCATGACGAACACGTGATTGGTGTGGTCGTGATATTCCACCACGCCCGCTGCCCGGCGCTGTGCCAAGACAACCAGGCCCGGATCGCTCACGATGGGCCCGCCGTTGGACATCACTTCCGTAACCTTGTCGTGGGCGATGTAGTGGACCGCTGCCGGCACACCGCCACCGAGCAAGACCGCCGCCGCGCTGAATAAAACTGCCACCGTTAACAAGGTCGCTCGCGTCCGTAGAATCGTCATTGTGTTTCTCCTTTAGGTGAATGCTTCGGGCCACCGGAATTTCTGATACACGGGCACCCGCTTGACCCTTATACCGCGGTTCACCTACTATTGTGCCCGATAAGGCGGCATCCGTTAGAAGTACAGCTACGGGCGAGTGACTGATTAACGCGCTATACGGAATCTGGCTCGATTCTTTCGCGGGCTAAAATTCGCATTGTGCCTGGATCACGGCGTATCCGGTAGTTACTCGGGCCTCGGGGCGCGCGGTCGAGCCACTCTTCGAGCGTTGCCGCTTGCCCGGCGCGCCCAAATGCGCTGCAAAATCAGACACCTCGCCTGCTACACTCTAAGGAGGTAGGCACACTCCGTGTGAGGGCTGCGTCATCAATTCTGCAATCTCTCCGAGCAAAGTGTTCTTGTGCGCGTGATCACTTCAGCTTTCAGCCTGGATCAAGTCCGCGGTGCCGGGTTGGCGGTAACGTAGCTCGGAGTGCTCTCGCAGTTGCAATCCTGGTTACAGGAACCGTATTCACGCACAGAGTGGCCAGCGCGCAGTTGTCCTACTCCAGCGGACAGCCGGTTGCTCCCGCCTATGAGGGCTGGGATCGGAACCCGGATGGATCATTCAACATGATTTTCGGGTACATGAATAAGAACTGGGAAGAAGAGATCGACGTGCCGATTGGCCCGGAGAACCAAATCATGCCGGGCGGCCCGGATCAAGGGCAGCCGACTCATCTCTATCCCCGGCGCAATCGCTTCGTGTTCAAGGTTCGCGTCCCCAAAGATTTCGGCGAAAAGGAACTTGTCTGGACCCTGACCGCTCACGGCAAAACGATCAAAGCCTACGCCACTCTCCAGCAGGATTTCTTCACCGACAACATGGTGATGGCGTCCGAGACGGGTGCTTTGGGCGCCGGCGTGAGCAGCCCGGAAATTCGCGCGAACAAGCCGCCGACCGTGGAATCAGTAGGCGATTCGGTGCGCTCCGTGAAGGTGGGGCAGCCGCTCACTTTATCCGCGCAGGTGAAGGATGATGGCGTGCCGAAGGTTCGCACGAGGCAGGATTCCGGCGACCCGCGCCGCCCAGTAGCGGATCTGCGCATGATTCCGCCGCGCCAGCTAACGGTCGGCAGTTCGACGGGTCTGTGGGCCTCGCTTCTGAAATATCGGGGGCCGGGCAATGTAACCTATGAACAGGATCAGATCAAGGCGTGGGAGGACACGCGCGCTGGCGCCAATTCGCAGTGGGCGCCGCGCTGGGTGGTGCCGCCGCCTCCGGCGGACGGAAAGTGGTCGGCAACGGTCACCTTCGATGAGCCGGGTGATTATATAATGCGGTGGCATGCCTCCGATGGCGCGCTGACGGCCGACCAGGATATCAGAGTCACGGTCACCAGGTAGTGGGGAAAGGGGATTTCTTATATGAGCTTGTTCACGGGAGCGGGAGTCGCCGGACTGGTAGTCGCCGCTGTGGCGCTCGGTGCCGATGGTTTACCCAAGGTATCCGGTGAAGTGACCTTTTCAAAGGACATCGCGCCCATTCTGCAGCATAGCTGCCAGAACTGCCATCAGCCGGAGTCGGTTGCACCCATGTCACTCATGACCTACGCGGAAGTGAGGCCTTGGGCCAAGGCGATCAAAGCCCGGACACTGCTCCGCGACAAGGCCGGCGTCATGCCTCCGTGGTACATCGAACGCAATATTGGCATTCAACACTTCAAGAACGATACCTCGCCCACGGATCTGGAACTGGCGAAGATAGTCAAGTGGGTGGACAGCGGTGCACCCGAAGGCAATCCCCAGGATATGCCGCCGCCGATCGAAATTGGCCAGAATAAGCGCTGGACCGCCGGCGAACCGGATCTAATCGTCAAATCCGACTGGG
>JBGPHB010000408.1:0-5253 GCA_041484155.1 Bryobacteraceae bacterium | reverse complement strand
GATGTTGCTGGCGGCGGTCGTACTCTATTTTGCAGCGGTGCACCTGGCGCCTGCGGCGTTGCGGAGGGCTTGGCCCAAGGAAGTCGCGGTGGCGATTCTGTTCGCCCTAGGGGCATCCCTGGCGGCATGGAATCACCTTCGCTCGGCCGCCGATGTTGTACCGATTCTTTTGTTCTCGTGCCTGTGCTGGATTAACTGCGTGGCGATCGATCAGTGGGAGCGCGGGGAATCCAGGGGTTGGCTGATCGGCGCGGCGGCCCTGTGCGTGGGCGTGGCCGCGGTGATCCTGCTCCACCAGCAGCGGCCGGTTCTGAGCGGAGCGGAGGCGGCCAGCGCGCTGGGCTTTGTACTGCTCGATCGCGAGCGGCGCCGGTTCACGGCCGATGCGCTGCGCGTGCTCGCCGACGTGGTCCTATTGAGCCCCATCCTGTTCCTGCCCATCGCCGGGTCTCTGGCTTAGTGAATTGCGACCCGATCGCGCGCTGGTACCGTTGGCTCGAATACGCCGGATTCGGAAAGGTATTGGAACGCCGCCGGTGCGCGTTTCTGCCGGAGACGCGCAGCGCGCGGCGTATCTTGGCGCTGGGCGAGGGTGACGGACGGTTCCTGGCCCGTCTGATCGAGCAGAACCGGGAAGCCGCGGTCGACTATATCGACACAAGCGCGCGAATGCTGGAGCTGGCCCGGAATCGCGTCGCGAGCGATCGCGTGACCTATCATCATGCCGATGCCCTGGCTGCTGCGTTGCCGGGCGCCCGGTACGACCTGATTGTCACGCATTTCTTTCTCGATTGTTTCAACGCGCGCGACGCGGAAGAGTTGGTAATCCGTGTCACCGGCGCCGCCTGCTCCGACGCACGCTGGCTGATTTCAGAGTTCCGCCAGCCGGAGCGAGGATGGCGAGCGGCGTGGGCCTGGCTGTGGCTGCGAACACTATATCTGTTCTTCCGCATAACCACGGGTCTCAAGACGAACCGGCTGGTGGACCATCACCCTCTTCTCACACGGCGGGGCTTTCGCCTGGCGCGCGCGGAATCCTCTCACTTCGGATTGCTCGCTTCGGAAGTGTGGAGTCGTGTACGACAATGAGGAGGATGAAGGCTCTGGTGAAGAGTAAGAGCGAGCCGGGACTGTGGCTCGAAGAGGTAGAGGCGCCCCGGCCGGGAATCAACGACGTGCTGATCCGCGTGCGCCGCGCGGGCATTTGCGGCACCGACGTCCACATCTATAAATGGGACGACTGGTCGCAGCGCACCATCCCCGTGCCGATGATCATTGGCCATGAATTCGTGGGCGAGGTCGTCGAAGTGGGTTCGAATGTCGCCGATTTCCATTCGGGCGACATCGTCAGCGGCGAGGGCCACGTGGTCTGCGGGCGCTGCCGCAACTGCTTCGCCGGACGCCGCCACTTGTGCGCGCACTCCTCCGGCGTGGGGGTGAACCGCGCCGGCGCATTCGCGGAGTATATCGTGCTGCCGATGACCAACATCTGGAGGCACCCGCCTTCCATCGACCTGGATATCGCCGCGATCTTCGATCCGTTCGGCAACGCGGTGCATACGGCGCTCTCCTTTCCGGTGCTCGGCGAAGACGTGCTGATCACCGGCGCCGGTCCCATCGGCTTGATGGCTACGGCCGTCGTCCGGCACGCCGGCGCTCGTTTCGTGGTGGTGACCGACCTGAATCCCTTCCGGCTGGGCCTGGCCAAGAAGATGGGCGCTACCCTGACGCTCAACGTAACGGAGGGGACGCTGGGCGAAGTCCAGAAGCAACTCGGGATGATGGAAGGATTTGATGTCGGCCTGGAAATGTCGGGCAATGCCGACGCGTTTCGCGGAATGCTCGCTAACATGAGCCACGGCGCCAAGATCGCCATGCTCGGAATTCCCGACCGCGAAATGTCCATCGATTGGCGGACGGTCATCTTCAACATGCTGACCATCAAGGGAATCTACGGCCGCGAGATGTACGAAACCTGGTACAAGATGACGGTGATGGTGCAATCCGGCCTGGACATACACCCGGTGATTACGCATCGTTTCCATTACACGGAGTTCCAGAAGGGATTCGACGCGATGATGAGCGGGCAGGCGGCAAAGGTGATTCTCAGCTTCGAGTAATCCCCATGGGAATCACTTGCGCGGCCGGTGTAGCTCGATGGGAAGCACCTTCGCATATGCACGGAAGTCTTCGTCAGTGGTGAAAATCGGCCATTTACACCGAAGCGCAACTGCGCAGATCAGAAAATCCACGATCGATCCGGCAATGCCGGACGTGCGGCACTGGTTGCTCAGTCGTGCCGCGTATTCGAAGTCCGGCGTTTCAAGGGGCTCGTCGGGGAAGCCGCTTAACTGCTCCTTCAAGCGTTCGTACTGGGCCGAATCGCGGATCCCGCTGAGGAGTTCCTGACGAACCGGCCCAATCAAATGCGCGCGGCCCTCCTCGATCAGATGCCATAGCTCGGCTGTGAGCTCCATTTCCTGAGCACTCGGGCCGCCTGTCCGTCGGCGTAGCGCAAGCGACCACACCGAGGTATCGACCAGGATCTGCATCCGACCTTCGGTCAGCGCCGCTTCGCGCGGCGCTCACGCTTGTAGTCGTACGAGGAATCGTACTCGATCTTTCCGAATAACTTAAGCAAGTCCCGCTGTTTCCGCTTCGCGATGTATTCCGCAAGCGCGGCCGTCACCGTTTCTTTCTTCGTTCGATGCTGGCCGATACGCTGCGCCTCGGCTAGCAGCCGGTCGTCAATGGCGAGGTTGCTGGGCATATTGCCTACACAAAGAAGTGTGTAGACTCTAGTGTAACACAACTCCCTATAATAGAGGTTTGGAATTAGAAAAGGCACTGCTCCGCAAGGTCGGCGAAGCCGTCTCCCGCTTCAAAATGATCCGGGACGGCGACCGCGTGGCTGTGGCGCTTTCCGGCGGCAAAGATTCACTGACGATGCTCGAGGTGCTGTTGCGGTTGCAGCAACGCGCCCCGATCGAGTTTACGGTCTGCGCCTTCACCGTGGAGCAGGGCAAATTCCTGCGGCCGTTTGAACCGATGGGGGAGTACCTGAAAGCCCGCGGCGTGGATTGGAGCTACCATCGCGACAATCCGTCGTTTCGCCTGCTTGAGGAACAGCCCGATCACGGTTGCGATCTGTGCAGCCGCTACCGGCGGCGGGCCGTGTACCAGATTGTTCGCGGGCTGGGGGCGAACGTGATCGCCTTCGGCCATACCGCCGACGACTTTTGCGAATCGTTCCTGCGCAACGCGCTGTTCACGGGACGCGTCAGCTCGCTGCCGCCGGTCACCTGGTCGCGGGAGCGGGATTTCCGCCTGATTCGGCCGCTGGTCTACGTTACCGAGGACCTCACCGCGCGGTTCGCGGAATCGCTCGGCGCGCCGGTCATTCCTTGCGGATGCTCGCAACGGACCGGCACCGTTCGCCGGACTCTGCGCGACCTATTTGCGGGCCTGGAGAAAGATCATCCGCATCTGAAAGAGACCCTGCTTTCGGCCATGGGGAACATCGAGACATCCCGGCTGCTGGATCCGCGCTATCTCAATCTCGACGGCCCCGCGGAAACGAACCCGCTGGTGGTTCTGTCCGAATCTTAGCTCGACAGGCACGCTGTAAAGTGGAAGGTGCTTCCGGCGCCCTCGCTGCTTTCGAGCCAAATCCGTCCGCCCATCATTTCCACCAGCCGGGCGGTGATGGTCAGTCCGAGTCCGGTACCCCCGAACTTCCGCGTGACCGAATTGTCCGCCTGGGCAAAAGCATCGAAGATGATGCCCTGTTTGTCGGCGGGAATGCCGACGCCTGTGTCGCTAACGCTGAAATGCACGCCTTCGGGCGAAGGCCTTACGGAAACCACTACTCTGCCGGCGTCGGTAAACTTGATGGCATTCCCCACCAAGTTGACCAGGACCTGCCGTAGGCGAGTGGGATCTCCCACCACTACTTCCGGAACTTCGGGGCGAATATCGATGACGAGTTCCAGGTTTTTCTCCTCCGTGCGGACCGCCAGGCTCTTTATCATGGCATCGATATGACTCCGCAGATCGAAGTGCTTCCGTTCCAAATCGAGCTTGCGAGCCTCGATCTTGGAGAAGTCCAGAATGTCATTGATGATGGTCAAGAGCGACTCCGCGGAGGTCCGTACGATGCTCAAATATTCCCGCTGCTCTTCGGTGAGTTCGGAATCCAGCACCACCTCGGTCATGGCGATGATGCCATTCATCGGCGTGCGAATTTCGTGGCTGATGTTTGCGAGGAATTCGCTCTTCGCCCGGTTCGCGGCCTCGGCGGCTTCCTTCGCTTTTCGCATTTCCTCGTCCGCGCGCTTTTGGGCCGTGATATCGCGGTAAATCCCGGACGCGCCCTGGAGGCGCCCGAAAGCGTCTTTGATCGGAGAGAGGATCACGGATACGTCGATCTGCGTTCCGTCTTTTCTAACCCGCACGGCTTCGTAACGGTCGACCCTGCCATCGCGCTTGAGTCTCTCCAGGACGTTGCCGGAATCCTTCCGTAGGTCTGGCAAAAACAGGAGGCTAATGTGCTTCCCGAGGGCTTCCCCGGCGGTGTAGCCATAAAGGCGTTCGGAGCTCTTGTTCCAGCTGAGGATGGCGCCATCCAGATTCGTGCCAATGATGCTGTCCTCGGAGGACTCGACGATGGAGGCCAGCAGGGTCTGGGTCTCGTCCGCTCGTGTTCGCTCCGTGATATCGCGCGCAATTCCGATCACCCACTTTAGTTCTCCGGTTTCGTCCCGGACGGGGATCGAGCGAGATGAGACCCAGCGCACATCTCCGTCCGGCCGGATAATGCGGTACTCTTCCTCAAACTTGCCAGTCTCCCTCGCCGCTTCGATCGCCGTCGAGACGCGGCCGCGGTCGTCCGGATGGACCGCTTCCATCCACGAGAGCAAGTCCGCGTAAATGCTCTCCAGGCTTCGGCCCCAGATTCTCTCGTACGCGGGGCTGACGTAAACCGGCCGGGACCGTCCCGGGTCTCGAACAAAGAAGGCGTCTCCGACGCTTTCGGCCATTTCGCGAAACCGTGCTTCGCTCTCACGGAGCGTCTTCACAGTTTGCTCTGCCGCGGCCAGCCGGGACCGAAGCTCGTCGACCTCCGATCGGTCTGGATTCTCTGGATTCAAATTGGAACACCTCAACATATATCTTCCGGGCATCCAGCGCAAGCGACTGGCCGTCCGGAAGTTTCTGGAAGTTCAATTTCAGCACGTGGGGCAGCACTTCCGT
>JBGPHB010000407.1:0-5256 GCA_041484155.1 Bryobacteraceae bacterium | reverse complement strand
GGATTGGGCGGCAGCCAGGCCAGCGCCCGCGAGCAGGAATGCCCGGCGAGAAGGATTGTTCATGGCGAGAAGCATATCATCCATGACCCTTGACTTTTTCATCGTGCCATGTATATATAGTTTGAATGCCGAACTAACGGCGACTTTGGGAGGTTGGGGAGTATGTTCAGACGGAATCTCTGTGTGATCCGCTGCTGCGTTGCAGCCGCGTTGTTGATATCGGCTGGCAACCTCGGCAATGCTCAGGTCCTTTATGGATCGCTCACCGGCAACGTGACCGATCCCGCCGACGCCGCCGTGCCCGGTGCGAAGGTCGAGGCGCTCAACCTAGGCACGGGCATCGTGCGCAAAGCCGACGCGGATTCGGTCGGCGCTTACGTGTTCAACAGTCTTCAGTCCGGGGCCTACAAGATCACGGTCACGGCCAAGGGGTTTCAAACCACGATCGTGGACGGAGTCGGCCTCAACGCCAACGAAGTCCGGCGCGTCGACCTGTCTCTGCGAATTGCCACGGCCGCCGAGACCATCGAGGTGTCTGCGCCCACGGCGGTGCTCCAAACAGATCGGGCCGACGTGAATACCCGGCTGGAAGCGGCACAACTCAACAACCTTCCGATCACCTCCTCCGCGGGGCGGAACTTCCAGGCGCTCTACAAGCTCGTTCCGGGTTTCAGTCTGATCACGGAGGGAGTGAGCTCGGACGGAGGGAATCCGCAGCGCTCCATGACCGGCAACGTGAACGGCGGTTCCATGCAGAACAACCTGACGCGCATCGATGGAGCCTCCAACACGTATATGTGGCTGCCATTTAATACCGCCTACGTGCCGCCGACGGAATCGATCGAGTCGGTCAGTATCGTCACGAATTCGTTCGACGCCGAGCAAGGCAACGCGGTCGGAGCGGCGGTGAACGTGGTGACCAAATCGGGCACCAACGCGTTTCACGGCAGCGGCTTCGAGTATCACACCGACAATGCGCTCAAGGCGCTGAACCGATTCAACCCGGCGGGTTTCCGTAAGCCCAAGTACATTCTGAACCAGTACGGCGGAAGCGTCGGGGGCCCCATCAAGAAGAACAAGCTCTTTTTCTTTGCGGACTGGGAGGCGACCAAGCGGCGGATGCTGGCCAGTGCGACCAAGACGGTGATCAATCCCGCCGCCATACTCGATTCCAGCGGCAACGCCAATCTCTCAGCCGCGATACCCGCTGGAGCCAACTGCAATGTAACGGCCGTGGCGGGATGCGTTTTCGACCCCAATACCGGGAAGGCCGACGGTACGGGCCGTACCGCCTTCACGGGCAATATCATCCCATCCAACCGGATTGATCCGGCGGCGAAAGCGATCCTGGGCCGAATCAGCACGGCGGGTTTTCTGAACAGCGATGGCGTGACGGCTGTCAATAACTACAATTCCACGGGTTCCGCCTCGCTCGACCGCAACACCGTCGACACGAAAGTCAATTATGTGGTGAACGATCGGACCAATATATTCGGCCGCTACAGCATTTCGCCGACTTCGTACTTCGATCCGCCGGTGCTGGGCCTGGCGATGGGCGGCGCAACCGGCGGAGGGCAGGTGGGTACCGCGCCCTCTAGAATCCAAAATGTCGGCGTGGGCGGTTCCTACACCATCTCTCCCACCATGCTCGTCGATGTCAACGCCGGATTCACCCGGCAGCGGCTCGGCGCCACCTACGCGCCGGATCTGGACTTGGGTAACTACGGCGTCACCGGGCTGCATATTCCCGGCACTAACGGCGATACCTATTTGGCGCAAGGCACCCCGGCCTTCATCTTTACGCAAGGCGGTTGGAATTCCCTCGGAAACTCGGACACCGGCAACCCCTTCCTGTTCCGGGACAACCAGTATGTAGCCAACGCCAACATGAGTTGGACAAAAGGACGGCATGGTCTGCGGTTTGGCGTCGAGCACACACGCAGCGGGATGAACCACTTTCAGCCGCAGGGCGGAGCCTTCCAGACCCCGCGCGGCTCTTTCCGCTTTGGTGGGAACGTGACCGCTTTGCTGGGCGGGCCGGCGGCGAACAAGACCAATTCGGTGGCTCAGTTCCTGCTGGGCTTGCCCGACGAGGTGGGCAAGGCCGTTCAGAACAACAATCCCAACTCCCTTCGCTGGACCACCTGGTCCATGTACATACGGGACAGCTGGCAGATCACGCCCAAGCTGACAGTGAACTACGGCGTGCGATGGGAATATTACCCGTTCGCCACGGCCGACCACGGAGGTGTGAAGCTCTTCAACCCCGCGACTGGCAATGTCCTCATTGGGGGCTTCGGCAGCACGCCCCTGGACGATGGCGTTAACGTCGGACACGGACAGTTCCTTCCACGCGTCGGCATCGCCTACCGGTTGGGGCCGAAGATGGTGATCCGCGCCGGCTATGGAATCAGCGCGGATAGCAACAACTGGCGGTTCTTCAGGAACAATTACCCGGCCACGACCAACTCGGATGTCTTGGGGAGCAGCGTTTATTTCCCCGCAGGGAGCCTTACGGGTGAGACGCTGGCTCCGTATCCGGGCCTCGCCGCGGGTATACCCTTCGTTGCGGTTCCGGATGTCAGTTCAGGAGTGATTCCGGTTCCCACTGGCGTGGGTCCGGGAAACACCGTGCCGTTCGACTTCAAGCGCGGCTATATCCATTCGTACAACTTCACCCTGCAGCGTGAGTTCGGACATGTCGTGGCTGAGGCAGGCTACGTCGGAAGCCGCGGCGTACGCCTGCTCACGAACGAGAACATCAACGCGGCGCCGATCAATGGCGGCAATCCGGGCCGTGTGTTGTTTCCGGTGGCCAACAAAAACTGGGGCGATGTGAATTGCCTGTGTCCTGACGCGCCCAGCTACTATAATTCGCTGCAAACCAAGCTGACATGGCGGTTGAGTGGCGGCTCGTCGATCGGAGCCGTTTACACTTTCTCGAGGGCCATCAACTGGGATGACAGTGAGGAGGTGTCCACAACGTTCGGGGTCCAAGGCGGCTTCCTGTTTTGGGCGTATCCCGCATATCGGGACCGCAACAAGGCGCTCGCGACCTTTGACCGCACGCACAACCTGTCCATTTACGGAGTCTATGAGTTGCCGTTCGGGCCGAAGCAGAAGTGGGCCAAGAACGGGATCTTGGGCGCGATCGCCGGCGGGTGGCAAGTGAACTGGCTGCTGAGCAAGCTGAGCGGCAACCCGCTGACGCTCCTGGGCGGAGGCGCTCAGGTCAACGCACCTGGAAATCTCCAAACACCGGATCAGATCGGCCCGCTGCATATCCTGGGCGGCGTGGGACCGGCGCCAGTGACCGGTGCGAGCACCAGCTGTCCCCCCACGGACCTGTCCTGTCATTACTTCGACCCGTCAGCCTTCGCCGCCGTTCCGGCGTCACAGATCCGCTTCGGTACCAGTGGCCGCAATAACGTCCGGGGGCCGGGTTTGTTCAACCTGGATGCCAGCCTCTTTCGCGACTTCAGGGTCACCGAGCGCGTGAAGTTTCAGATCCGCGCGGAGATGTTCGGTGCGACGAACACGCCACACTACGGGAACCCGGGCATCGATGTCACCAACCCCGCCACCTTCGGGGTGATTACCTCGACTTTGAACACGGCCGGGCGAGGGTCGGGAACCGGCGGCGAACGGCAGACCTGGCTCGCGGGGAAGGTGACATTTTAGGCGGAAAAAAGTTTCACGCAAAGACGCAAAGGCGCCAAGAAGAAACGGCCGGTGTCTTCTTTGCGACCTTTGCGCCTTTGCGTGAAATGCAGTTTCTTCACACCAGCGCCTCGCGCGCCGTGCCGAAATGTTTTTGCAGCACCAGGGCGACCGTGCCGCGGAGCCGCGCCATGCCATCTTCGTGAGTGGGGATGACGCGCGGCGGGCAGCCTCCCGGCAACACCTGCGCTTGCACTTCAGCTTCAATCACCGGACCAAAGCGGTGCCAGGAACGGGTCAGATCTCCGATCACGATGATCCTTTCGGGAGCAAGACCGGCGACGATCATCCGCATCCCTCGGCCCAGGTAGTGCGCCATGCTCTCCAGCGCCTTGATGGCACGCGAGTCGCCTTGATCGGCGAGGCTGAGCAGGTCCTGGAAGCTCAGACCATCGGTGTGAGAGCTGGACTCGTGATAGTAGCGGAGCGCGGCTCGATTCGAGGCGAACACTTCCCAACAACCGCGGCTTCCGCAAGAACATTTAGGACCCTTGGGGTCGAGGGGCACGTGACCGAATTCTCCGGCCATGCCATTGAACCCGCGCGCGAGTTGACCGTTCACCAGGAATCCGGTGCCAATGCCTTCCGCCACGGTGACCACCACCAGGTTCCGGGACGCTTCCATGTGATCGAACCAGACGGCCGCCAGCACGCATGCATTGGCGGCGTTTTCGAGCTCGACATCGAGACCGGTGGCCTTGGCGATGGGATTACCTAAATCGACATCTCGCCACTTGAGGTTCGGAGCAAACACCAGGCGATCCGAGCTGTGGTTGATCCGGCCGGGCAGGGTGATTCCAATGCCTTCGATCTTCTTTTCCTTACAAGAGCGAATGATGTGCTGGATGCGCTGGATTACCGCGTCCACGGCTACCTTCGGATCCGGCGGCGTGGCCATGATTTCTTGAGAAGTGAATTTGCCGTTGACGTCGGCCAAGGCGACTGTGATTTGAATGGGGCGGATATCCACGCCGATAATGACGCGCTCGTCATTGAGACGCAGGAACGTCGGGCGGCGGCCCCGAGGCGGTCTGCCGGTGGGACCCTCGAGCACCCAATGCTCCTTGACCAGTTCCTCGACGATCAGAGAGATGGTGCTGCGCTGCATGCCCGAAACGCGAGCCAGATCGGCACGCGAAATGGGCTGCCGCGTGCGGATCAGGTTCAGGACGATGCGTCGATTGATGCCGCGAACACCTTCACTGGAAGCTGTCTGAATCCGCTCGAAGTCAGTTACCGGCATCTCGTTCGGGGCTCAAACTATTAGTATAGTGGCACGCAGTATCGGTTGCCGCCGAAGGCGACGCTTCGCTCGGCTGCGCGGATTGGCACCTAATACAACGCCGGGATTCGCCCTCGCCGGAGCATCAAGTTTCTGATGTAGCCCGCTCCCTTACGGTCGCGGTTCGGTAGGCAGCTGTACGGAACCGCGCGCGTAAGCAAGCGGGCATCCTGAAAATGGTTCAGCGGACACACTGGACAGAAACTCGGCGCGCATCAGAAGTCCATTTGATCCACGTTGGCCTTATTGATGAT
>JBGPHB010000406.1:0-5261 GCA_041484155.1 Bryobacteraceae bacterium | reverse complement strand
ATAGTACGTTTCTTTTCCTGGGCGGCAACAAAGCAGTCCTCCATCGCGTGGGCCACGCGCACCGCTGCTTGACGCCCGACAATACGCGCGGCTCCCTTTAACGAATGAGCGGCCCGCATCAACTCTTCCAAGGGTTGAGTGGCGTCCGCATCTCGCTCCAATCCAAGCAGGCCCTCCGTTAGCACATTACACTGGGTTTCCACCTCCATTCGAAAGAGTTCCAGCATGGATAGATCGCTCAGCTCGTCCGGATCGATCTTACTCATGTGAGACCCTTGTTCAAGGTGTAAAACAGAAGTTCGTCGTCCACGCAGCCCACGATCCTGTCGTTCCAAGGCAGGACGCCGATGGTGTAGACGCCTCCCGCCGCTCTTGCCAGCGTGGCCGGAGCATTTCTCAGTTCCCTCGGATGATACCGGTACAGTCCGTAGACCTCGCTCACTTGAAACGCAAGCCGGGCATCGCCGCGCTTGCAAATGATCAGGCGCTCCGAAGAAGTTGACTTCCCCATCGCGTTTGTTTCTACGGCATTCTCTAGACCAAGGACGACGCCGAGCGCGACACAAAGGAGTAATTCTCCGCGAACATTTACCAGGCCGCTGAGCATTCCGCCGCGGTAGCCAGGCAACCGTCGTACCGTGCACCGGTCAGCGATTTCCTGAAATACGTCCGTGGATAGAGCTAACCACTCCGTTCCGATCCGAAAGATTACGACCGACTTGGTGCCCAGTTCCGGTACGATCTTCTTGGCAGCGACCTGCGCAGTCGACTCGAAAAGAGACTCCTCTGGCACTTCTCGATCTAGCAAACGGGCGGCGGCGCGAGTTTCAGTCAACGGGCTGTCTCCTTTCCGTCGCCCCTCTCTCAACTCGACGAGCGCGCTCACGCAAACGCTCGGCGGAGGCCGTATCGCCCTGCGTTTCCGTCATCAGGGCCAAGTGCATCAGCCCTTCCACATGCTCGGGTTCCAAGTAGACTACTTTCCGGTAGAACGCGGCAGCGCCGTCCCGGTCGCCAATCGCGTCGTGGACCAAGCCTAAAAGGTAGTAGGTCTCCGACGAAGGGCCTTGCTCGCGCAAATTCGTTTCGCACCATGCAGCGGCTTCGTCGAGCCGACCGGCATTAGCCAAGCGCCGGGCAGTGTCTAAGTCGGCCGGTGCAGGCGTGGGCGGGACGGGAGCGGGCACTGACGACGGTGTCGCGGTGGTCACCCGCCGGGAACGCGGACTCGGTTGCCTGTTCGTAGGCCTTCTGGGCCCCGGAGGAGAAACCGTCGAACTGTCGGTTCTCCGATATGCGAAGGACATGGCCTGGTTCACGGACGCAAAGCCGCTGCAGCTCGCAAGGAACGCTTCGGCGGGACCAACAAACAAGAGCCCGCCGGGTGTCAACAAGCGCGCGAGGGTCTTCATGACCTGTTCCTGCGTGGACCGGTCAAAGTAGATTAGAAGGTTTCTGCAAAAGATGACGTCATACGGTTCTTGGCGGAAGCCAAAATCAGGGGAGAGGATGTTGTTCTGACGAAAAGTCACCGTGCCGCGGAGCGAATCTACCAAGGCGTAGCCATGCGCTGCCGGTTGAAAATAGCGGTCGCGAAAAGCCAGGTTCGCGCCCCGAAAAGAGTTGAGTCCATACACGCCGCGGGCTGCACGTGCCAGGGCGCGCGCACTGATGTCCACGGCGTCCACTCGAAGCTGTTGTGGCGTGAGTCCTCCATCCAACAGACTCATGACGATGGAAAGCGGTTCCTCTCCCGATGAGCAGGGAACACTCAGGAGGCGAAGGACGCTGGTTGGATGCGTGGGCCGCCACTCTGCGGTCACCAGACGCACGAGTGCGGCAAACGCTTCCCGATCACGGAAAAACCATGTTTCCGGCACTACGACGGCTTCGATGAGTTCCTGAAGTTCCTCAGCCGAGGCGCGCAACTGCTGCCAGTATTCGTCCGCCTGCTTGAGCCCCAAGCTAGCCATTCGCAGGCGGACGGCGCGTTCGATGGTCGCGCTCCCGATGGACGCGGTGTCGAGGCCCATGGCGTTCTTCAGAAGATGCTCGAAATCGACCGGTGCCATTAAAATGACTCCACCCGTTCGCGAAACAAGTGCTTGCCAACGCTCTCAGACAACAGATTCTGGATTTCAATTCGTTGGACGATGCCGGCGGCATCGATGACGACAGGTCCGAGATAACGGGCTTCGGCCCCTACACCCGAGTCCCCGAAGTCTTCTTCGCGCAGGTGCACGGTCTCAGTGGCGCGTTCCGCCAGAAAACCGAGCAGGCGCCCTTTGCCCGACTTTTCAAGATAGTTGACCAGAATGATTCGAGTGCTCATCCACTTCTGCGACGGCTTCCCCAGTGCCAGCTCGGTTAAATCGATCAGCGGCACCGGTGCCCCGTGATAGTCAAACACTCCTGCCACGGCAGGCGGTACATGGGGAATACGTTTTGAATTGACCAGGGGCAGGACCTCCACCACCTGCGCTGCCTCGATCGCGTACCGGTCCGGTCCAAGTTGGAAGACGAGAAACAGCATGGCGCTCTACGCCCGAACGGTGAAGCTAGCGACGCCGTCCTGCAGTCCCCGCGAGGCCTCGTTCAATTGTTCGATGGCTGAATTCGATTGGCGCAGGGAAGCAACAGTCTGTTGCGATGCCTCGCTGAGCTGGGACAGTGAGTCGCTAATCTGTTGGGCTCCCAGCGATTGTGACTGCATACCTTCGCTAACGGTCTCAAAGTTCGGAGTCAACGTCTGCACCTGATGAATGATCTGGGACAGCTCCTCACTCACTTGCTCAACCGCTTCAACGCCTCGACGGACTTCCTCAGAGAACTTGTCCATCCCCATCACGCCGGCCGCTACCGCCGACTGCATTTCCTTGACCATCTGTTCGATATCGCTGGTGGCCCCGGCGGTCTGATCGGCCAGCCTGCGGATCTCGGTGGCCACCACTGCGAAACCGCGCCCATAGTCGCCTGCTTTTTCTGCTTCAATGGCCGCGTTCAGCGAGAGGAGGTTCGTCTGATCCGCCACTTTGGTGATGGTTATGACCACGGTCCCAATGTTGCTGGCTTTCTCGCTGAGAGCGCCGAGACGCGCGCTGATAGAGGCCGAAGCCTCAGTAACCTGGTGCATCGTGGTCTGCATGCGCGCCAGCCCTGCCTGACCACTGCCGGCCAACACAGCGGTCTTTTCGGCTACTTCTGCGATGTCCTTTATGGTTTCGACTAACTCCTTGGAGGTCGCAGAAATCTCCTTGGAGGTGGCGCCGATCTCGGACGTAGTCGCAGCGATCTCACTCGCCGTGCTGAGCTGCTCCTGAGAGGTGGCGGCAATTTCCGTTGCGGAGGCATTGACCTGTAGGCCTGATTTTTGAACACGTCGAATTAAAGAAGACAGCGAATTGGCCATAAGATCGAGCCCGCTGGCCAAAACGCCGAATTCACCATCCAGCGACAGGGTGACTTTCTGGGAGAAATCCCCAACACGCATGGGTTCCATGGCGGCGATCAGGTGAGCGAGCGGCTGCTTGATGGCTTGGACCAGAACGTAGCCCGCAGCCAGCGCGAGGACGACGCCAATGAGTAAGCTGACCGCGATCGTCCAATACGCTCGAGTCGAGTGCTCTTGGGCCAGTTCGGCGGCGCTGGCAAGCCGGTCGTTTTCCTGCCTGATGATAATCTCTGTTTGCGCGCCAATTTCGCGAAGACGAGGCTGGACAGACTCCTCGAAGGTTTTCTGAACCGAATCGAACTGCTGTTTGTCCAGAAACTGGATCATCTCGTCGTCAGCACGCGCGGCCGACTCTAACATCCCCGAGAGCGCATTGATGCTCGCCAGCGTAGTGGAGTCGCATAACGGGCGGAACTCGGCGAGGGCCTTCTCCATCCGGGCCGATTGCTCGCGAAACTGCCGTTTGCTCTGCGAGACGACTGCGCCGCGTTGCAGGATTGACCCGAGTACGTTGCCGTTTTCGGCGGTCAACATCTGCGCGGCAGCGGTGCCGATCTGGCCGGCCAGCTGCTGCCTGCGCGCGGTCACGTTTACAGCGTTTTCAAGTTCTTTGGTGAGCCCCCGATTCTGAATGATCCAGGCGCAACTCAAGAACAGAGTCACCCCGAACATGATGCCGAAGCCGATCAGCAGCTTCGTCCCGATCTTCAGATTCCGATACATATCGCGTCCTTCCATTCAGAGTCGCCCGTTCATGCCGAGTAATTGAACTGTATGACGATTTCGCTGATCACCTTGATCGCTTTGCCGTCAGATTTGAAGGGTATGAACTTCCATTGCCTCATTGCTTCCGCCGCCAGTTTTGCCAGAATTGGATTGCCCCTCACTACGGTGACGGTTTCCACGGTTCCATCCTCGGCGATGACCACGTCGAGGCCGACCGAACCAGACAATTTCAACTGCTTCGCAATCACGCTGTACTCCGGCTTCGTCTTGGAGGCGACAGCCCTCATGGCTTCGTCTGGAGCCACGCGTTTCATGTCCGCGGCCAGAAGGCAGGAAACGCATATCAGGGTCAGGCTGCCAATCACCACCGCCGTGGAACACTTCATAGATCTACTCCTCTTGGACTTGGGACGAAGTCGCAGTATTGATGGAACTCTTGGCGCTCATTTTCCCCTTACCGTCCCCGCGAAATCGTTAGCGTCACAATCGACCGAACCGGCGTGCGATTGGGACGCTGTCCTATCCCTCAGAGATCGGACTAAGATGGCGGAAGTATTACAGTGGGGCCAAGAAGGGTAGTACTCCCTGCGGATGAGTACGACTCGCACGTGCCGGGTGAGTCGAACATTGAGCTTCCCGCCAAGATCCGAGCGGCCTGACCGGCAAGGTGATTCACTCGGGTACTCGCCTTAGCACCGGTACTAAAGACAAACAGTACGTAAGGAAGAAAACAACTTGCGTTCTACTAAAAGCGAAGGGAAGATCATTGTAGCAATCCGGCTAGAAATGGGTACCAACACTGCGGCCGTTCGGTTAAAGGAGGCGGCGCTCGGAACGTTCCGCGCCTCCCGCGGCGCGGCGCTGCCGGCTGGCGTGCTCCTGGCAGGATGGGCTCTAAGCGGGTGGCTGTACCTTCGGATGGACCAGGGGCGACTCGCTTATGACGAGGCCCGCCGAGACAGTATTGTTGCATCTATAGAAGGCGAGATCCGCACCCGCATGGCAGTCTACGAGGACGTCCTTCGCGGCGCGGCCGGTTTTCTCGCGGTCTCGGGTCCTCCCAGCCGCGAAGACTGGCGCATCT
>JBGPHB010000405.1:0-5265 GCA_041484155.1 Bryobacteraceae bacterium | reverse complement strand
CCGGGCCGCTATTACTTGAGTGCCACGGATAACCGCGCGATGATGATTGGCGGCCCTCGGGAGCGCCCCGGCCGCAAGGGTCCGGAAGAGGGCTATGTGACCACCTACTTCCCCAATGCGCTGGAGCCCTCCGCCGCAGCGCCCATCGACGTCTTAGCGGGAAGCGAGATCCGTGGAATCGAGATCCGTTTACGCAAGGCCCAGGTGTTTCACATCAGCGGCAAGGTCGAGGGCAATTCCGCTCCCAACACCATACTGATGCTGGTCCCGAGGGACACCACCGGCAACGTGATGGTATTCAATCCCGTGGGGGCCATGGTCCGTGAGGGCTCGTTTGAATTCAACCATGTCATGCCGGGAACCTATATCATTCAGGCCAACCCCGGCGTGTCCATCAACGGCGAAAAGTCCGGCGGCCTGATGGCTCGCTACGTGGTTACGGTGAGCGATCAAAGCTTGGAGAATATTGTGGTGCCGCTCATCTCGGGGTCGGAAATCAGCGGCTCAATCAAGACTGAGGGCGTCGATCCTCAACCCCGCCCGACCGCGCGCCCCAATATCATTCTCTCGGCGATGGAAGGTGTCAACTTCACGACTGCGAACGCTCAAGCGAAAGATGACGGAACCTTCCAGCTTCGCGGGATTGTGCCCGACAAGTTCCGCGTCAATATTTACAACCTGCCGGACGGAACCTACGTAAAATCGATTCGCTTCGGGGGCCAGGAGGTTTCGCAGACCGGCCTCGACCTCACTTCGGGGTCGGGCGGCACACTCGACATCCTGCTTTCACCGAATGCCGCCGACGTCTCGGGAGTCGTGCATAACGCCGACGGAGGAGCAGTCTCAGGCGTCGCGGTGTCGCTCTGGAGTCCGGGTCACGACGCCGATCCGCCTAAGATGGCGAACACCGATCAAAACGGTGGCTTCAGGATTCGAGGCCTTGCGCCCGGCGAGTATCGTGTCGTGGCGTGGGAGGATATCGAGCCCGGCCTCGCCCAGGACGCGGATTTTCGCAAGCACTTCGAAAGCCAGGCGACCTCGATGACATTGCACGACGGCTCGCACGAAAATTCCGAGGTAAAGTTAATCTCCAAAGACGCGATTGAAGCCGAGGCTGCGAGGGTGAGGTAATGTTCGCCGTCCTGCTGCTCGCCCTGAGTCTGGCACAGTTGCCGGTGACGGCCGCCGATCAGAAATGTACCATTCAGGGCAGCGCTGTCAGCGTTGCTACGGGTGCGCCGTTGGGGAAGACGACGCTGACGCTTAAGTCGGAAAACCATCGATCCACGGCGGTCGGCGACGCGCAAGGCAAGTTCCTGTTCGAAGGCGTTGAGCCGGGCGAATACATCCTCTCGGCGGATCGCTACGGCTACCTTCAACAAGGCACGCCCGTCACGCTCGACGCCGGTCAGCACTTGAAGGACGTAGTGCTAAAGCTGACCCTTCAAGGAGTCATCTCCGGCCGCGTCACCGACGAGGACGGCGATCCGCTGCCGTCCGCCGAGGTTATTTGGATGCGTTCCTCCCGCATCGGCGAACGAATGCGCACGCTGGATTGGAATGGAGCGCAACTGGATGCGGAAGGCGGTTTCGTGATTCCGCAACTGAAACCCGGCCGCTACTATCTGAAGGCGTTTCAGGAGAACCAGCCACGCGTTCGAGAAAGCTACGTCGCAACCTACTATCCGAGTTCGATCAATCCCGGCGGTGCGGTGGCTATCGACATTGCCCCCGGACGCGAGATCCGCGGCCTTGAAATTCGCCTTCGCAAAGCGCAGGTATTTCGCGTTCGAGGAAAGGCCGTGAATTTGACAACTGCTCTCCTCGACCAGACATCGTTGCTATTGATGCCAGCCGAAAAGAGCGAGCTCTCTCCGGAAAATGGGGACCGTTCAGCTCAGGTTCGAGACGGAGTGTTTGAGTTTGTCAACGTCCTGCCGGGGGCCTACGTTATACGAACGTCTCCGGGGTCGAGACTCGATAGCCGGACGACGCCGGCGTTCTGCAGCTACCCGATTACAGTACGCAATCAGGACGTGGATGGTGTCGTGGTGTCACTCAGCGGAGGCCTGGAGCTTACCGGCAACATCAAGATGGAAGGGCGCGATGTGCGGGACTCCACGCCAGTGAAATGGCCGTCCGTTACTCTCGATCCAATCGCGTACTATTCTCGGGTAGCCCCGCACGCGGACACTCAAAGCGATGGCGCCTTCCATGTCGCCGGCCTTCCACCGGACAGATACCAATTACGACTCGCCGGTCTACCCAGCGGGACCTATGTGAAAAGGGTGCGTTACGGCGGTCAGGAGATCGTGAACGGCCAATTCGACCTCACCTCGGGAGTGGGTGGGACGCTCGACATACTTCTCGCGCCCAACGCGGCCGAAGTGTTTGGCAACACGACCGCTGGCGTCCAAGTGGCACTTTGGCGGAAGGACAATGAACCGAGCAAGTTCACCGGCAGCGCCAAGGACGGTACCTTCAAGTTCGCCAACCTTGCGCCAGGTGAATATCGCATCCTGGCATGGCAAGACGCCGATCCGGAGCTGATCGCCATTCCGGAATTTCGCAACCGCTTCGCCAAGCAGGCGACCCGCCTAACATTGCAGGAGGGATCGCGCGAGGATGTCGGCGTGACCTTAATTGCCAACGGTGTAGTCGACGTTGAGGCGGCGAAGTAGGTACTACTCTTCCTCCACCACCAGCGAAAGCCACTCGCCATCCGCGCCAGGCTCGACACGCACGACCGCACCCGGCTCGATCCTCCCGTCCGCCACCATTGCCGCCAGGGGCTGCGTCAATTGCCGCAGGATGGTCCGCTTCAACTCACGGGCGCCGTATTCTTCGCTGGTGCCCTTCTCGAGCAGAAACTTGCGCGCCGGCTGGCCGACCTCCAATTCGAACGCGCGCTCGGCCAGGCGGTTCTCGATATGCCGCTCCAGTTCGTCAATCTGCTGGTCCACGATCGTCGCCAGCGACGCAGCATCCAGCGGCAGGTAGGTGATCACCGCGTCGATGCGGTTCACGAACTCGGGAGAGAATTTGCGGCGGACAGCGGTCCTGCCGATGTTGTTCAGCTTCTTTCCGACATCGCGGCGCTGGGGCGCCAGCGTTGCCTCAAATCCGAAATCTGGCCGGATCTCCTTGCGCATCGCGTGCGCTCCCAGGTTGCTGGTCAGGAAAATCAGCGCGCGCTCGAAATTTACGGTGGTGTTGTCGCCCAGCCGCAAAACGGCCTTGTCGAGAACGCCCAACAGAAGGCGCGTCATGCTGGGTGCGGCCTTTTCGATTTCGTCAAACAGCACCAGCGAGAGGCTGCACGCTTCGCTGGTTACCGCTCCGAGCTTCTGCTGCGTCAGCAGCGGTTGCGTTTCGCGATGTCCCAAATAGCCGGGCGGGGCGCCAATCAGCTTCGCTACTTCATGCTCCATCTGGAATTCGCCGCAATCTACCTTCAACAAGTTCTTGGGGCTGCCGTGGAGAACCTCGGCCAGCGCCTCGACGGTTCGTGTCTTGCCGGTTCCGGTGGGTCCGAGCAACAAGAACACGCCGACCGGCCGTCCCTCGGGCGCCAGGCCGGCTTGGTGCATGTGGACATACGGGACGATCTGGGTCATGGCGTGCGTCTGGCCGATCACCCGATCGCCCAACAGGCGCAACAGATCGCCCCCGTCCGAACCTTGGCGGCGCGACCTTGACGAGACGGGCGGAGTCCGCAAAACCCATTCCCCCTTTGGCGACGATTATAGGTGGGGAAAGCGGATCCGCCGCCCGTGCGCAAGAGCTAAGTATTTGCGAAATATGAGCGCAGAGCGTCCGCGATGCGAGCACTGGCGCGTCCGTCGCCATACGGATTGTGCACGCGCGAGCGCCGGGCGTATTCGGCGCCGTCTTCAATCAATAGCGCGGTTTCTGAAACGATGCGGTCTTCGTCCGCTCCAACCAGCCGTGCTGTGCCCGCAATCACGGCCTCTGGCCGCTCGGTCTTCTCGCGCATCACCAATACGGGTTTGCCGAGCGACGGCCCCTCTTCCTGAATTCCGCCCGAATCCGTGAGAAGAACGTGCGCGCGCCGCATCAAATCGACGAATGAAACGTAACTGAGCGGCTGAATGAGCCGGATGTTGGCGACACCCTCGAGATGCCGTTTCACAGATGCGAGCACATTGGGATTCGGATGCACCGGATAGACGATCTCGACATCGTCACGCGAGGCCAGCCGCCGCAGGGCGCCGCAAATTTGCTCGAAGCCCTGGCCAAAGCTCTCTCGCCGATGCGCAGTCACCAGCACCAGTTTTTTTCTCCCGTCCAGCGTTGGCAGCCCCTGAGACTGGAGACGTCCCTCGGCCAGTGCATCGCGCACTTGAAGCACCGCGTCGATCCCGGTGTTGCCTGTGACGAAAATACTCGCCGGATCGACGGCTTCTCGCCGCAGGTTCTCCGCCGCCGATTCGGTCGCGGCGAAGTGAAGAGTCGCCAAACGGGCGGTCAGCACGCGGTTCATCTCTTCCGGGAACGGCTGCCGCGGGTCGCCCGTGCGCAGCCCAGCCTCCACATGGGCCACGGGAATGTGGCGGTAGAACGCCCCTAAAGCCCCGCAGAAAGTCGTGGTGGTGTCGCCCTGGACCAAGACACAGTCCGGACGCTCGTTTTCCAGAACCTCCTCCAACGCCCCGACGATCCGCGACGTCGATGCGAACAGGCTCTGGCCCGGCCGCATCAGATCCAGATCGTGATCCGCTTTGATCGAGAACGCCTCCAGCACCTGGTCGAGCAGATCGCGATGCTGCGCCGTGACCACGACGCGCGTGTCGAATTCCTGGGGACGTTGGAGCAGTTGGCGCACCACCGGCGCCAGTTTGATCGCTTCGGGCCGCGTGCCGAAGACGAACAGAGTTTTGATCAAGGATTATTTGTGACGATAGGTGATGCGCCCTTTGGTCAGATCGTACGGCGACATCTCCAAGGTGACCCGGTCGCCCGCGAGCACGCGGATTCGATTCCGGCGTAATTTGCCAGCCAGGTGCGCAAGCACGGTGCGTTCCTGGTCGAGCTGTACGCTGAACAGGCCGCTTGGGAATTTCTCAACAACGGTTCCAGTGACTTCAATGCTGTCTTCTTTACTCATTGTCCTCCCTTGGGAGATTATAGCCCAGGGTTGCCGTGGCGCGGGGCGGATTACACTAAGGAAAGGGCAAAGGGCATGACAAAAAGACTTCCAGTTCCTCCCCCAGGTTTTGACGATCTGGCAGTCGAAGACCAGAT
>JBGPHB010000404.1:0-5267 GCA_041484155.1 Bryobacteraceae bacterium | reverse complement strand
GGCCTGTCGGAATACATGCGCGGACTGGTGGCGGGCGGCCCGACCAAAAGCGGGCATCGCACTCCGCCCGTGATTGTGAACGTGCCCGTCAACGGCACTGACGAGGCCTCCGTCCGCGCCAACGCCTGGATGTTCAGCCAGGTGCTCGCCACGGGCGTCCACGGCGTGCTTCTGACCCACGCGGACTCGCCGGGGGCGGTCCGGGCGTTCGTCGAAGCGGTGCGCCTCCCCATCCACAAGCAGGGCGTTGACAAGGGTGTTAACGAGGGCCGCCGCGGCGCTCATGGAACGCCTACCGCGGCGAAGATCTGGGGGGTCACGGACCAGGAGTACTTGGACAAAGCCGACGCATGGCCGCTCAATCCCAACGGCGAACTTCTGATTGGTCTCAAGCTGGAAGACAAGTACGCGCTGGCCAACGCGGAGCAGAACTTGAAGGTTCCTGGCATTGCCTTCGCCGAATGGGGGCCGGGTGATATGGCGTTGTCGCTGGGAATCCGCGGGCCGGGCTCCGCGACGGTGAAGGATCCCGCGATGGTTGCGGCTCGGGCGAAGATTTTCGCCGCTTGCAAGGCGAATCATATCTTCTTCCTGAATTCGATGGGCCCCAACGATGTGATCGACATGATCAAAGAGGGGGTCATGGTTGGGCCCGCGAGCCAGGCGACGGCGGAGATTGGACGGAAGTACACCAAGCGGGGAATGCCCTGGTAAGTGTGTGGGGCGGGCAGTCCTGTCGGCTGGCCGGCTTTCTTTTGACCGCACGCCCGCTTGCTAACGCGCGCGGTTCGGTGTCAGCCACCAACCAAAACTTCGAAACTGAAAGCCGGGGTTCTGTTTCAACAAATTTAGAAACTCCAGAAGCCGGCCTGGAGGCCGGCTCGCCGCCAAGACTGGCTGCCCCACGTGTTCTTAGTGGGTCATGGCATACATGACGTGGTTCAAAGTGATTCGGATCCCGAGAGCTGAATAGCGTTCGGGGTACTCGGGAGCGTCGGCCCACTCCCAGGAGTCGCCCGTGTCGTTGTTGACCCAGATTCCCACGACGAGCCGCTTCTTCTCGTCGTAAATGCCGCGCCAGTGCGGAACCACCCCGCCGTTTAGATACGGCACGCCCGACCGCAACGACCACTGGCCGGAAATCTGATAGCGGTGATCGAGGTCGTAGATCGTATGGAATGCGGGATCCGTGTCTTCCAGCTCCTCCACCGTGCGGTTGGGATACACGCGCGACATGGTTTCCATGAATCCGTCCCACTCCCCCTCTCCCCAGATGTCGTCGCAAACCAGGAAGCCGCCCCGTTCGATGTAGTCGCGCAGCTTGACCGCCTGCTGGTCGGTGAGGCGCCAGTTGCCGGCCCGGACGGCGTAAAGAAACGGCCAGTTGTAGACGTCGTCGCCGTCGTCGAGATTCACCGGCTGTTCCACCGAGCGCGCCTGCAGCCGGCTCAGGCGGCGCAGCGCGACGAGCAGGTGCCGGTCGGCGCGAGGATAATCGTTGGTCCAACTGGTGTAGCCTTCCCGCCAATCTCCGAAGCGGCCGAACCCTCCGAATCCGCCCCGGCCGTCCGGATACATGAGGCGCGCGAACATGAACTCGGATTTCTCACGATAGTCGGGTGGCAGAGCGAAATCGCTGTACTCCATGCCCGGGTATTCCCGAAACGGCCTCTGGAACGCATACACCGCGCTGACGCAACTCGCCAAGCCCGCCAGAATCAGCAGTGCCTTCCAGTGGTTCATGCCCATCCACGAGGTTACCACCCGGAGTTCAGGCTGTTCACTAGATTCGAGTCGATAAGACGAGCCCGCGAGGAGCCGATCATTAACACACGCCAAGGAGAAGTCAGCGGCGCCCTTCCCACCACCGCCACCTTCGGGTTGTCCGCAAGCGGAGACAGCGTGGCGTTCATGATTCTTCCCTCAGAGTGTTGCAGGCGCATGAGCGCGTAGTTTTCCAGGTGTGTTTCGGTAACGGCGACCCATCCGACGCCCGGCTGCTCGACAAAAAACGGAAGCGGAATCAAAGTCTCGGGAGGAATCCTGGCGAGTACATCCTGGACGAACTGAAACTCGGTGGCTTCATTCTCGATGAGAATCTCGTCGAGCAGAGCCGACTTCGGCACAACGTACCGGAACGCGACTCCATCGTCATACGCGCGAACTTCCAAGTTCAGCCGCCGGCCCGTCGACCCGTTTTGCAAATACTCCGCGAGCAGCGAGTCCCCGCTGTTTTTCGAAGAGATCAGCCCGACCTTTTCTCCGAGCAAAGGTTCTTGATTGTGGATGTTCAGGCCCAGGAAGGACGTGTCCATCAATCGCTTCCCTTGGAAAAACACTCGATAGGCAAGACGAGGGAGCGAGCCGGCCTCCGGCGGCACGGCGATGAAGAGCTGGAATTCAATCTGGCCGTTCGGGGAGGTTACGCGAACCAGATCGTCCTGGGCAAGCGTCCAAGTAGGACACGCCAGCAGCAGGAATGCCGCCAACCTCAAGGTTGGTTTCCGGATTTAATGTGACCCTCCGAGATGTCCTTGTTGTTCTCTTCGCAGGAGTATTCCATGATCTCCCATTCGGGTCTCAGGTACCACGTTCTCACGCTGTCCCACGGTTTGGTAAACGTCTTCGGATCGTCGATCGTCAAGGTGTAGGCGATGTGGCCCAGGTCGGTGCGGCGGAAGCGTTCGATGGTATGCAACTGTTCGCTGTGCGGATGACCGATGGTGTCAATTCTGGTCTTGCCATTGAAGCCGATGGAGTCGATCACCAGCGTGTCTCCCTCCCAACGGCCCACCGAGTTTCCGAACCAGGTGGGATCCGGATCCTTGGGATGCGGGCGTCCATCGATGGGGGTGACGTGGAACCAACTATTCTGCTCCCAGAGCATCGCGATGTACTTATCGTTCTGAATGACCTGGACGGGATGGGGCCCGCCGACGGACCTCAGTAACCCGAACGGCAGGCAACTCCCGGTATAGTCGCCCTTCGCGGCGTCGTAACTATCCCAGCGTTCCTTGCCCCAAGCTGTGTAGGGAAGCACAGGGACGCCCTTGCAGCAGGCCTCATCCTTGGTCACGTCGGCCATGCGCGGGGTCTGCCAAACTCCGCCAAAGTCCGGTTTGCCATTCGCCAGACGGGGCGCGGGTCCGGTGGGCGCCTTTGGAGCGGCTTGCTGGGCGGCCAACGGCAGCATCGCGAGCACGGCCGAAACATAGAGTCTCATGGAAGGTTCCTTTCTCAATAAGACTACTAGTGTAGTGCGTAGGAATCAAGGCTGAGCTGTGAAAAACGGCAGGCGAAACCGCCTGCCCCACCCTTCCGGACAAAGTGGGGCAGGCGGTTCCGCCTGCCAGCCGATTCTTTAATCGCTTCTCAGGACGGGGTTGCGTTCTACGCCCAGCTAAAGCCGGACTTGGATAGCGGCAACGCGCGGACTCGTTTGCCAGTCGCCGTGAAGATCGCATTGGCGACCGCAGGCAGGATCGGGGGGAGCGACGGCTCGCCCAACCCGGTCGGAGGATTGTCGGTCTTCAGGAAGTGTACTTCGATCTCCGGCGGCGCCTGCGTCATACGCACCATGGGATGCTTGTCGAAGTTAGTCTGCACTACCCGGCCCTTTTCGATGGTGATCTCCTGGGCCATCATTTCGCTCAGCCCATCGACAACCGCTCCCTGAACCATGTTTTCCGCGGCGGTGGGGTTGATGATCGTGCTTCCGACGTCGGCGCCCACCCAGACTTTATTGACCTTCACCTTGCTTCCTGCATCGACCTTCACTTCCGCCACTTCGGCGAAATAACCCGAGTGGCTGAAGTGGAAGGCCACGCCCAGCGCGGTTCCCTTCGGCAGAGTGCGCTTGCCCCACCCGGATTTCTCGGCGACCAGGTCGAGAACGCCGGTCATGCGGCTGGCGTTGAACGGGGGGCCGAAACCGCCTCCCCCGCCGGGAGCGGCCGGTTGCGCGGAGGCCAGCAAGTCGCGCCGGAACTCCACAGTGTCTTTGCCCGCGGCATGCGCCAGTTCATCAATGAACGACTGAATGACGAATGCGAACGCGTTGCTGGAGGGCGCGCGAAGCGCTCCAGTGCGGATCGCCAGCGGCTGGGCAGTCATGAGAATCGCGAAATTCGGGACGAAACGCTGGGGCCACTCGGTCGGTCCCATCGCTGCCGCGCTCGCGGTGCGATTGCCTTCCCCGTAGGTCACGAAGTGATTGCGCCAGGCGACCAGCTTGCCCGAGGCATCCAGGCCACCCTTCAGGAATTGGTACGCGCCGGGACGATAGTAGTCATGCGTCATATCGTCCTCACGCGACCACAGGAGCTTAACGGGAGCGCCCACGGTCTTCGAAATATACGCTGCCTCAACCATGTAGTCGTTGGTCAGGCGCCGGCCGAAACCGCCTCCGCCCCGCACCATGTGCAAGGTAATCGCGGTCTCAGGAATTCCCAGGGTCTGGGCGCACATACGGCGGCCGCCCCCCGGAATCTGGCTGTTCGACCAGAGTTCGAGCTTGCCGTCGGTGTAGTGAGCGGTGCAATTCTGAGGTTCGAGCGGGGCGTGGGAGATGAACGGGTAGGAGTACGCGCCCTCAACCACCTTGGCGGCGCTTTGCAACGCCGCGTCCACATCGCCGTCGTTCCGGACGACATTGGCGGGTTTCTGCTTGTTCAACTCCTCGGCCTTCAGCGCGTAATCGAGGCTGTTGTGCGAGGCTCTGGGGCCTTCGTTCCACTGGACCACCAGCTTCTTCCGCGCGGTCTGCGCCTGCCACCAGGTGTCGGCGACAATGGCGACTCCGTTCTCCAGGCCCGGATCGCCGGGAATGATGGCATCGGTGATATCCGGGCGTTCCACGACGAAAGCGTGGCGGACGCCAGGCATAGCCTTAATCACGTCGAGGTTGGCGCTGGCCACCTTGCCGCCAAATACCGGGCACTTCTCGAATGACGCGTAGAGCATCCCCGGCACGGTGACGTCAATGCCGAAGATCGGCTTTCCGGTCACGATGTCCGGCAGTTCCCGGGCGTGCTGGGAGATACCGATGATCTTGTAGTCTTTCGCGTCCTTGAGTTTGAGGGTGTTCAGTGCAGGAGGCGGTAGGGTGGCGGCCTTGGCAGCCAGCTCGCCATAGCCTACTGAACGGTTCGACACCTTGTGATATACGCGCCCGGCCGAAGTGGTCAGCTCGGATTCCGGAACACTCCAGGTTTGTGCGGCCGCGGCCACCAGCATCTGCCGGCCGGCGGCGCCCACTTGGCGCATGG
>JBGPHB010000403.1:0-5269 GCA_041484155.1 Bryobacteraceae bacterium | reverse complement strand
GTGGCGTAGAGATAATTCGCGACTTCGATCACGGCCTTGGTCGGATCGACGATGCGGAAATAGATCACGGCGTTGACCTTCACCGTAACGTTGTCGCGCGTGACCACGTCCTGGGACGGCACTTCCATCGCTTCGGTCCGCAGGGAAAGGCGAACCATTCGATCGATGGGCCGGAAGACCAGGATCACTCCGGGGCCTTTCGGTGAAGCAAGCACGCGGCCCAGCCGGAAGATGATGCCGCGCTCGTACTCGGCGAGAATCTTGATGCTGGACAAAAGGTAGATAGCGACGATGATCACGACGATCACGAGTGGAGATAGGTCCATGGGGCGCCTCCTGTGGCGGCTTATTCACTGTATTGCGATGTGGTACCACACAGCAAGCCTCCGGTGGGCTTTCGCTAAGGATCTCCAATATGGAGAACTTGGCCGGGGCTAACGGCGTCAGCGCCATTCTTCAGTTCTTCGAACAGAGGCCGGTAAGAAACCAGCCGGTTGTCGCGTACATGGACCAGCAGAAAGCCAATCTTGAAGGTCTCAAGCTTGAGCTGGCGTTCCAAGGTGCGGTCAATTGTGACGAAAACGTCGAAGTGATCTTGCGCGAAGGAAAGCAAGGGGCCATCCCCGGTACCGCGCCAGCCGATTTGGGTCACCGTCCTCACCGCGTGACCTGGGAATGCACCACGCACGCCGGCGTGCACACATTCATCTAGGAGGATACGCACGCCAGGAGATTGTCTTTGGCAAGTTCGATGAATTGAATGGCCTGCTCACGGGTCACTGACGGAAATCCTCCGAGGAAATCCTCCAGAGTCGCGTTCCCCTCAATGTGGTCGATCAGGGCCTGGATCGGAACGCGAGTTCCTTTAAAGCAAGGAGTACCGCTGAGCCGGCCGGGGTCTATCCACACGACCTCATCTAGAAGGGCCTTTTGGTTAGCAGTCACACTTCCAACTTAGAGCATCGAGGTATGCAAGGCAAGGCAGCGTGCTAGCATCAGTGATGGACCCAGATTGGCGGGCGATTCGCTCCGAATTTCCGGCGCTGTCCAATTGGACCTACCTCAACTCCGCGACGTTTGGCCAGATTCCGCGGCGTGCGATCGAAGCAGTCGGGCGGCACTGGCAACATCGTGACGAACTGGCCTGCGGCGACTTCCTCAGTTGGTACGATGACGCCGACCGACTGCGCGCCGCCATCGCGCGTTTGATTCACGCGTCAGCCGCGGACATCGCCTTCATTCCGAACGCCGCGTCCGGCTTGGCCATGGTCGCGGGCGGTCTCGATTGGAAGCCCGGTGACAACCTCGTCACCCTTGCCGGAGAATTTCCGAACTATTTGTATTTGCCCGCGCTGGTGGAACGATATGGCGTCGAGCTTCGGCAAGTAGCATGGGAGCGATTCTACGATTCGATTGATGAGCGCACACGCATGGTCGCGCTCAGCGAGGTGAACTATTCGAGTGGATTCCGCCCGCCGCTGGATGACATTTCGAAATTCCTCCGCGAGCGTGACGTGCTCCTGTTTGTGGATGGCACCCAGAGTGTCGGCGCGCTTCGCTTCGATGTGCGTCAGACCAAGCCGCAAGTGCTGGCGATCCATGCCTACAAGTGGATGATCTCGCCGCCCGGCGCGGGGTTTCTGTACGTTGCACCGGAGGTGCGTGAGAAGCTGCCGGCGAACGTCGTGGGCTGGCGCAGCCATTCCCGCTGGCGCGAGGTCGATAATTTGGATCGCGGCACACCCGAGCCCAAAGAGTCGGCGGAGAAGTACGAAGGCGGGGGGCTGCCCTTTCCGCTGCTGTACGCGATGGAAGCGTCGGTGAACCTGATGCTCGAGGTCGGGGCGGAAGTGATCGAACGGCGCGTGCTGGAGCTTGCCGGATCGGCGCGAAGTCGTCTGCGGGGCTTGGGGGCCGAAGTCCCCGACACGGGATCTCAGATCGTCGCGGCGAAATTCGAGGGTCACGACGCGTCACGGCTGGCTCGCGAGTTGAATGCCCGGCGCGTGGTGGTGGCCGCCCGCCACGGGTGCTTGCGCGTCTCGCCGCATTTTTACAATCTTGAAGAAGATCTCGACCGGCTGGAGGAGGAGTTGGGTGTTTTGCTGAAAGGCGGGACCGCTCCCTAACAGCCCGCTCCCTCACGGTCGCGGTTCGGTAGAGTGGCTGGTTGCCCAGACACCGAACCGCGACCGTCAGGGAGCGGGCCGACCAAACTTCAATGGAGCTTCATAACGCTATCTCGATCCTCGGTGGCGGGCCGGCTGGCGCGTCGGCGGCGATTGCCGCACGGTCCCAAGGCGGCACGGTCCGCCTGATCGATAAATCGAAGTTTCCGCGGCACAAGGTATGCGGCGAATTCTTCTCCCCCGAGATCGTACCCGAGCTGGAGCGGCTCGGCGCCTGGGACGCATTCCGCTCGGCCGGGCCGGCGCGCGTGCGTCGAATGAAACTGCATTTCGGGCGGCGGGAGAAAACGTCGCGTTTGCCGGAGCCCGCCTGGGGGCTCAGCCGGTATGCCTTTGACGCGCTGCTGGTGGAGCGCGCCCAGGCGCTCGGCGTCGAAGTGCTTCGTGAGTCTGGCGGCCAAGCCCCGTCCATCGTTGCGTGCGGCCGCCGCTCCGCTGGTTCGCAGCCCCGTCGCAGGCTGTTCGGGTTCAAAGCCCATTTCGAAGGCCCCGTGGACGATGCGATCGAGTTGTTTTTCTTCGAGGGGTGCTACGTGGGGATTAACGCCGTGGAAGGCGGGCGTACGAACGTGTGCGGTCTGGGTCCGGAGGACGTTCTCCGGCATTGGCACTTCGACTACGATCTCGTGGTAGGGCAATCCCCGGCGCTTGCCGCGCGGCTTGGGCCGCTCACGCGCTCGATGAAGTGGATGTCGACGGGTCCTTTGCGCTATGGCCAAGCGTTCGATCTAGGGAGCGAACAATACCTCGCCGGTGATGCGCTCTCCTTCGTCGACCCTTTCACCGGATCGGGACTCCTTGCCGCGGTGAAAACAGGGGCCTTAGCGGGAACGGCAGCTGCATGCCGCGAGCCTGTCGCGGCCTATCTCGCCCGGTGCCGCCAGAGCCTGAAGAAGCCGTTCGAGGTCGCGAGCCTTCTGCGAACCGCGGTGGATCGTGGCTGGGCGGATCGGGTCGCGGGGATGATTCCGGGGCGGTTGTTGTTCGCCCTGACGCGTCCGCACCAATAAAAAAGCCGGTGAGCACTCGGAGGAAGATACTCACCGGCCGGCTCACCACTACCGCGAGGTCGTAGCGCGCCGAACTTTTGGGAGGTTCGCCTGGCAGTCGACGGACCGTTCCCTAGAGAAAGAGACGCGTGGAACCACACAAGTCCCACAACTGGACGCCCCCATCTTAACACTTCTGTAAGACTCGTGTACAGGGTTTTTCCTGATCAAAACCTTACGTGGCGGCTCACAGTAGAAGTATTACTTATTTCTAATCACTTCAACCTATCGTTCAACACGGCCGCCAAACGATAGCCAGCTAGAGAGATGCGAGCGTAGGCCACTCGCTTGGCGTTCTCCTGATAGGTCTCGGTGAGCCGGATCGGGTTCTGGCTAGTTCCCGTTTCCAGTCCAAAGGTGTATACATCGCTCCTGGCGATCCGGAAGCCCTCTTCAAGCCACTTTTGGGGATTCTTGTCGAGATCGTGCGGAGCCGCGTGCTGGGCGGTAACGTCGGCGGCGAACTTGGTAACATACCCGTCGCTGGTGTCGCTGCCCGGCAAGTCGTCCCAAAAAAAGTGCAGATTGCGGCCGGGCGACACGAAAACCCGGTTGCCGCCGGCATCGCCCTGGGGCTGGGACTTCAGAGTACGGCTGATGGAGTGCAGCGGTTGATGGACGTCTCCCACCAGGTGTTCGAGCCAGGGCAGATCATACGGTCGATCGATCTGGCGCAATATGCGCTTCAGCTCGCTCAACACGTTCGGCGGCGCCTGCTTCTCCGGATGTGCGCCGTCGGGCGTGTAGGGGAGGTTGATGTAGTGCCAGTTGGTGTGCCGCGCCATGTCGGGAAAGCCGGGAAGCAGGGGCGTTGGCTGGGCGCGGGGGCTCAGGTCGTCGTAAAAGCGCGGGTCGTCCCGGATATCGTCAGGCCACACGGCGGCGGCAATAAATGTGACGCGGGCGTCGCCCGCGAACAGCTTCGGGTAGTCGGGGTGGCGTTTGAGCAAGTCGTCGACGCGGGCGCGAGCCTTGGGCGTGAGGCGATCATAGGCAATCGCGGCGACGATGCGGTGTCCGGTAGCGTTCCATGCGACGGCGGGCAAAGCGAGATAGAGAGCAGCCGTACAAGCGGCGAGGAGTCGGATGGGGCGCATGCGAATTTTTCGAGCATAGCACCGTTACTTGGTGCGCGGCATCAGCGAGGCACGCCCGATTCCGGCGCCGCGCGCCACGTCCAGAACGTGCGCCACCTCCTGAAATTCAATGCCGGGGGCGCCCTCGACGAACAACACTCCGTCCGGTTGCTGCGCGAAGATTTGTTGCAAGCGCTGATCGAGGTCCTGCCATGACACGGGCTGCGTGTTGATCCGAAGCGTGCCGTCCTCGCTCACGCTCACGATGATTTCTGTCCGCGCGGGCGGCGGCGATGAATCCGCGGACGGATGGGGAACCTGCGCATCGAGTCCCGTGGATTTCCGCGGCAGGATCACCATGAAGATGATCAGCAGGACCAGCAGCACGTCGATCAAAGGGGTCACGTTGATTTCGGCGCGTCTTCCAGTGGTCATCGCCATGCCCATTTGGACACCGTAATCTCGCCGGAGTTCCGTGAAAAAATTGGGGACACTGCTGTACTGTCGACAGCGGTAGTTCGCGGACGCTTGCCCGCAATGTCCCCAATTTTTTTCAGGCTTCGGCCGCCATTTTCAGGAGTTGCTCGGCTTGCCGTAAGGCCTCGGGCGTGACGCGCTCGCCGGACAGCATGCGGCCGATTTCACGGGTCCGTTCCGGGGCCGACAGCTCTTCCACCGAGGCCTGGGTCCGTCCCTTGGCGGCATGCTTCTCCACGTAGTAGTGGTGATCGGCAAAACCGGCGATCTGAGGAAGGTGCGTCACGCACAGCACCTGGCTGGACGCCGCCAGCTTTTTCAGCCTGCGCCCGACGGCCTCCGCGGCGCTGCCACCCACGCCGGCATCCACCTCGTCGAAGACCAATGTGCGCGGGGAGTCTTTCTTGCGCGTGGTCGCGGGCGCGGTGACGCAGGTCTTAAGGGCAAGTGCCACGCGCGACAGTTCACCGCCCGAAGC
>JBGPHB010000402.1:0-5285 GCA_041484155.1 Bryobacteraceae bacterium | reverse complement strand
GGTGTGGGCAGCGATGGGATATGTCGTCCTCTATACGAATCCGCGGGGGAGCACGAGCTATGGCGAAGAGTTTGCCAACCTGATTCATCACGCGTATCCCGGAGACGATTTCTACGATCTGAACAGCGGCGTGGACGCGGTGATTGCGAAGGGCTACATCGACACGGAGCATCTCTACGTGACGGGCGGAAGCGGCGGCGGGGTGCTGACGTGCTGGATGATCGAGCACACAGAGCGGTTCCGCGCGGCGGCGGTGCTTTATCCGGTCATCAACTGGTACAGCTTCGTGCTGACGTCGGACATTCCCTTCACGATTCAATACTGGTTCCCGGGCAATCCGTGGGATAACACCGACCAATACATGCAGCGCTCGCTGACGAATCTGGTGAGCAAGGTGAAGACGCCGTCGCTGGTGATGACCGGCGAAGCGGACTATCGCACCCCGATTTCGGAGGCGGAGCAGTTTTATGAGGCGCTGAAGCTGCTGAACGTGGATGCCGTGCTCGTCCGCGTGCCGGAAGAGCCGCACGGGATCGGCCGGCGTCCCAGCCACCACATCACGAAGATGCTTTACATCGCGGGCTGGTTCGATAAACACAAGAATTGAGGGCGAGCAGGCGAGGATGCCGGGCGTTGACGAGCCGCGAAACGTCTGTTGCGATTTGGGAATGGAGAAACGGCCTTAGACGGCGGAAGACAAATTGGCCTGCCATCGTTCAGGAAAAAAGCCCGCCAAAGCAGGCACCTAACAACCCACCCCGGTTCCATCCGGACCAACAATTGTTTCACATTCCTGGAAGCGGAAAGATTAGCTTGACAGGCCTTTGGGCCGGGGTGTAAGAAAGCGGCCAGTACGAACGAGTGGAGCCTTGCGAGTGGTATCAGGCCGTCGTTTCACTGCCCGCCGAACTGTTGCGCATTTCCGCGAATCAGGGGTGTGTTCTAGGACGTGGAAGTGTCTCCCGGCGGCTCGTGCTACGGCGATTCCTGCGTGTGCTGACGGGGTAGCCCGCGCAGCAGCCTTGCCACGGCAAACTCCTCATTCTTAACTGGCGTGGGGGTATTATGAAAAAGCTTGGATTCTTCGCACTTCTCGGAGTGTTCCTTGCGGCCGTGCTCTGCGTTGCTCCGGCAGCTGGGCAAACGTCGAATACAGCACTCATCTTGGGCACGATTACGGACCCGGGAGGGGCCGTGGTGCCGGATGCGAAGGTGGATCTCACCAATACGGCCACGAACGATCTGCGCTCGATGATGACGAATTCGGTCGGGCAGTACACCTTCCCGGGTGTGCCCCCTGGATCGTACACGCTGAAGATCACGAAAGCTGGCTTCGCCACCACGGTGATAGCGAATATCAAACTTGATGTCGCCAGGAGCTACACGCACGACGCTAAACTCGAGATTCGCGCGACTTCCGAGGTTGTTGAAGTAACCGCGGAAGCAAGGGCGGAGCTGCAGACGACGGATGCCGTGATCGGCGGCGTGGTTGGCGGCACGACACTGTCGCGACTGCCCACACTGGGCCGCGATGCGAGCGAGCTGTTGACGCTGCAGCCGGGCTCGACGCCGTATGACAGCGCGGCGGCAGGTCAATTCGGGAACAATGGAGGAACGATTGCAGGAGCCCGGAGCGACCAGAACAGCGTGATCCTCGACGGGATTGACATCACAGACAACGTAATCACCGGTGGAGGGAACCAGAAGCCGATCATTCCTGTCGGCGTGGACAGCATTGACGAATTCCGGGTGGGGGTCACGAACAACAACGCGAGCTTCGGAAGGTCCTCCGGCGGACAAATCTCCCTGATCAGCAAGAGCGGCACAAACGCCTTTCACGGCAGCGCCTACTGGTTTCATCAGAACTCGGCACTGAACGCAAACTCGTGGGAGAACAATCACACGGCCGATGCGGACGCGGGGACGCCGTTCATCAAGAAGTCGGTGCAGCGAGACAACCGTGCCGGCGCGGCCGTCGGCGGCCCGATTCGGAAGGACAAGACGTTCTTCATGGCGAACTATGAGTTTAGACGATTCTTCCAGGCCTTCAATATCACGCGCCTGGTTCCCACCGACAGCTTGAAGAGCGGCACGCTGACGTTCACGGATTGCGCCTTGGGATTTGATGCCCAAGGGAACTGCCTCGGCGGAAACCCCGTCAGTTACGACTTGCAAACTAGCGCGCTGTGCGGAGCGGGCGGAAACCTTGCCTGCGACCCGCGCGGCCTGGGGATCAGCCCGACGATCCAATCCCTCTGGAATCTGATGCCGCCGGGTAACGATTCGAACTTGGGCGACCAGGGCGTGAACATCATCGGTTTCCGGGGGACGGCACCCTCGCCCCTGAAAGATGATTTCGTCGCGTTCAAGCTGGACCATAGCTTCACCGACAAGGTGCATTTCTTCGGGCGCTATGCCTATTCGCGTGACGTGCAACCGAACGGCAGCCAGATTGACTTGCGAAGCGGCAAGGCGGTGACACCAAGCGGCTCCAACATCCGGGGGGACACCATGTACGGCGGGTTGGAATGGCAGATTCGGAACAACCTGACGAACAGCTTCCGCGGCGGCTGGGTTCGCAGCCGGCAGGACTTTACGGTCATCCAGCCGAGAGCCTCAGCGCAACAACTCGCTCTGAACGGAACGAGCACTGGGCTAGCGGATGTTCCCAACGTTGCGCTCGCACCGGGTCTGGTGCAGACCAACTTCCTCGACACTGCGGTGGACGTGGATACGCAGCGCGCCCGGCACCAGGCGATCTACGACAGCAGCAAGCAGTACGCGGATACGCTGACCTGGGTCAAGGGCACCCACACGGTTGTAACCGGAATGGATGTCCGCTGGCTCCCCACGATCCACGACCGGGATGACAAGGTGGTTGGCTCGCTGAATTCCCTGGTTGCTGGGCTCGATGCCGACGTTAACTTCTTGACGATTCCGCAGGCAAACCGCCCGCCGACATGTGCGCCTGGCGGTGCGACCACGAATTGCATTCAGTCGGGCGACGTACAACGGTGGGACCGCTTGTACGCGGCCTCGCTCGGGTTGATTGACAACGTGGGAATCCTGATCGCGCGCGACGGGGACCTGCAGCCCAAACCGCTGGGAGCCTCGCTCATCGCGAAAACAACGCTCCGGATGTATGACTTCTTCGCACAAGATACCTGGCGCATCAAGCCGTCGTTCACTTTGACCTACGGTCTGGCGTACGGCTGGCAGACCACTCCGCACGAACAGAACAAGCAGCAGACATTCATCGTGAATCACGATGCCGGCGATCAGATCATCAGCGGGCAGGAGTACATAGACCAGAAGGCGAAGGCGGCGGAGCAGGGTCAGATCTTCAACCCGAGTCTCGGGTATCTGCCTGTCGGCAAGTCCGGCCGCGGCGACGTTTTCAGCGTGGACTACGGCGATTGGGCGCCGCGCGTCTCGGCGGCTTGGAATCCGAGCTTCCGGAGCGGGCCCTTCGGCCGTGTTTTCGGCGACCGGAAGACCGTGGTACGCGGCGGGTACGGCATCTCCTACGACCGCATAAATACTGTCCAGAGCGTGATCATCCCGATGCTGGGCGTTGGTTTCGCGCAGACCATCAATCTGATCACGCCGGCGTGCGACGCAACGGGACCGGGCGGCACCAACTGCGGGATAGACGGCACACCGGGCGGAGGTATTTTCCGCGTCGGCGTGGATGGCGACATCCCTATACCACCTCTTCCCACTGCCTCCACCTCGCCGGTTGTCCCGCCCGGCGGATCCATCTTCATCGGAGGATTCGGGGAGCTGCTGAGCTTCCAAGACGACGCCAACTTCAAGGTTGGCCGGAGCCACATGTTCGACTTCACCATCCAGCGCGAGCTGCCGGGAAACATGTTGATGGAGGTCGGCTATATCGGGAGGCTGGGCCGCGACCTGCCGAACGCCATCAATTTCAATTCGTCGCCGATCATGTTCAAGGACACGGCCTCCGGGCAGACGTTCGGCGAGGCGTTTGACGCCGTGGCGACGGCGCTTCGGAACGGCCAAACGCCAGGCGATCAGCCGTGGTTTGAAAACCAGATTCCAGCGTTTAGCACTCAAAACATCTGTGATACGCCCACACAGACGTTTACTAATACGGGGTGTATGGTCGCGCTGAATAGTGCAGGATTTACAAACGGCAACGTCGCGACGCTGTTTTTGATCATTGACGCGCTACGGCAATTCCCAACGCAGGTAGGCGGGCCGGGAGGCCTGCAGCCCTTCAACAACAACCAGGTCTTCGACCTGTTCATGAGGACGCACCGCGACATTTCTAACTACCACGCCCTCATTTTCACGCTGCGGAACCGCGGCTGGCACGGAATCCAGTTCGACATGAACTACACGTTCTCGAAGTCGCTGGACCAGATAGGAACGGTGCAGAACTCGGCCAGCTATTACGGGTCGAGCTTCAATCGCCGGCTCCAGTATGGCCCTTCGTTCTTCGACCGTACGCATGTCTTCAACATGACCTACAACTACGACCTGCCCTTCGGGAAGGGGCACCGGCTCGGGAGCAGCCACGCTGCGGTAGATAAGTTCATCGGTGGCTGGTACGTGGCTGGTATTTTCCGGCATGCGTCGGGCTTGCCGCAAGTTGCCTTCAAGTCGAACCAGGCGTTTGGCGGCGGGTCCATCTTCGGCGTCCCCAACGGCCTGATCCCAACCTCGGATCCCAGCTCGCTGAACACCGGCCGGCACGACGGAGTCACCGGCTCGGGGGGCGTTGGGACTGCGGGCGATCCGGACACCGGAGGCACTGGCATCAACATCTTTTCGGATCCGGAGGCCGCGAGCAAGATCTTCCGCGACATCCTGCTCGCCTCGGATGGCCGTGACGGTCGCAGCCGGCCGCTCCGCGGATTCCCGTACGTCAGCTGGGATGCCCGGGTCGGAAAGCTCACCAGCATCACAGAAAGGGTCAAAGCGGAGTTCTCGTTTGACTTCTTCAATGCGCTGAACAACGTGAACTTCCTCGACCCGTCCTTCGACCTAACGAACCAGTCTACGTTCGGCGTGGTTAATACACAATACATTCCGGCGAACCGGAACGCGGGCAGCAGGTGGATCCAGTTCGGCTTCCGCCTCAACTTCTAACAACGCCTTCAAGCGAAACGGGGAGAACCCAGATGGGTTCTCCCCGTTTTTTGTTGAGGGCTAGGCTAGGTGGAAATTATTGGACGAGACGGACGTTGTGCGCGCCGCAGAAGAGCGAAATCGCGGTGCCCGCCGACTGCGGCAGCCACCACATCTTGCGCACCCAG
>JBGPHB010000401.1:0-5287 GCA_041484155.1 Bryobacteraceae bacterium | reverse complement strand
CTACGAACGCGGCCAACAGAACGGACTGAGCGGGCTGCGATTGCTTTCGCGGGAGGAACTGCGAGAGATCGAGCCGCACGCCGCCGGCCTTGCGGCGGTGCGCGTTCCCCAAGAGGGGATCGCCGACTACCCGAGCGTGTGTAAGGCACTGGCCGGCGAGATTCGCGCGCAGGGCGGCGAGGTCGTGGTCAACGCGAAAGTCGTCGCCATCCGGCGCGAGGGCACGGGCTGGCGCGTGATCAGCACCGCTGGCGAGCATGCCTGCCGTCGAGTCGTCACCTGCGCCGGGCTCCACTCGGATCGCGTGGCCGCGCTCACAGGGAAGGGACGATCGGTTCGGATCGTTCCTTTTCGCGGAGAATACTTCAAGATCCGCCCGGAACGGCAGCACCTGGTCCGGAACTTGATCTATCCGGTGCCGGACCCCGCCTTTCCGTTCCTGGGAGTACACTTCACGCGGATGATTCATGGCGGCATCGAGGCCGGGCCAAATGCGGTGCTGGCTTTTGCGCGCGAAGGGTATTCCAAGCTGGACCTCAATCCGCGCGACCTGTTCGATGCCCTGGCGTTCCCCGGATTGCGGCGGTTCCTGGCGAAGTACCCCAAGGTGTGCTGGGACGAAACGCGCCGCTCGTTCAGCCGCGCGCTGTTCTGTGCGTCTCTGCAGAGGCTGGTTCCGGAAATTCAGCCGGACGATCTGATCGAAGGCGGAGCGGGCGTGCGCGCGCAGGCGATGACAGCGGACGGCGCGTTGGTCGAGGATTTTCACTTCGTGGAGGGTCCGGGCGAACTGCACGTGGTCAACGCGCCGAGCCCGGGAGCGACGGCGTCGCTCGCGATTGGCGAAGAAATCGCAGAGCGTGTTTCGAGCAACTAGCCTGGGAGCCTGTGGCTGGGAGGATGACAAGCTCGCCAACGAGCAAAGAATTTTGAACTTGGCCAACCTCACTTGCCCTGACGTGGGGCGGGCAGTCTTGCCGGCAAGCCGGCTTTCGTGCCGGCTTTTTTCGGCTGCATCGCGACAAGACAAGCCGGCCCGGAGGCCGGCTCGCCGCCATGACTGGCTGCCCCACGGGGCCGTCCAAAAGTTTCTGATACTTTACAGGTCCTAGTGGGACATGCTTCAGCTTGTCTGAGGCTTTTGCCAGCGTTCGCAGTGTTCGCGCCACAAACCGTGTGAATTTGAGCGATAATCGACTGTGTAAGGCCCCTGCCGGTCGATATCCTCGTCGATTTCTCAAAGAGAGGTGGTCCGTCGCGATGAAATTCACTGGGGTTCTGATTGCCCTGCTGTCACTACAGGCAGCCACGCCGGTCCTGACGCGGTCCTACGACAACGGACGAACTGGCGCGAATCTGTCGGAGACGATCTTCACACCGCAACTTTTGGCCTCCAAGGGGCTCAAGAGGGTCAAGAGCTTGACGATCGGCGACGATCCCCGGATCGAGGCACAGCCGCTCTACGTTCCAGGTCTGGTGACGGCCGATGGAAACAAACACAACGCGATTCTGGTGGCGTCCATGGGGAATCACGTGTTTGCTTTCGACGCAGACGCGGCGGCGGGCCAGGATCTTCTTTGGAGGGTGAAACTGGGGAATCCCTTTCGCCCTGCTGCGAAGCATAAGCCGGACGGCCACCGGACGACCGAAATCGACGATGCCGGGATCAACATTGCGTGGGGCATCCTGAGCACTCCGGTGGTCGACCTGGATGCGGGAAGAATGTACCTCGTCAACTGGGTGGTGGGCGCAAACGGCAAGCGGGCTCTGTTTCTGCATCGGATCGGGCTGAAGGATGGGAAGGAGATCGGGCCGCCTGCGCCGATTCAAGGCAAGCTCAAGGACGCCACGGACGCGCAGGGCAAGCCAGTCGAACTGTTTCCAGACCAGAAGCAGAGAGCGGCGCTGCTCCTGGTCCCGCTGGCCGGGCAGCACAAAACGCTGTTTGTCGCCACTAACGGTGGCGAGAAGCCGGGCGACGCGCATGGCTGGATGGTGGCCTTTGACGTCGACTCCTTCAAGCAGACGGCGGAATGGGTCGCGACGCGTAAAGGCTTTGGTGGAGGCATGTGGCAGGGCTCGCAAGGGCCGTCCGCCGATAGCGATGGCAATGTGTACGCGATGACCGCGAACGGAGGCTTCATTTTTCAGAACGGCAATGCGGTCAACTTCAACGGCGATACGGATTTCGCCGAGGCTTTCGTTAAACTCAAGTTCGACGGAACCAAACTTACGTTGAACGATTGGTTCATCCCGTTCCTCGACACGCAGCGGCACAATGTAAACAACTACGACTATCGCGATCAGGATCTAGGCTCCGGCGCTCCGGTGGTTCCCCCCAACACGGACCTGCTGCTTGGCGCCGGGAAGGATGGCATTCTTTACGTCTTGAATCGAGGCAACCTGGGCAAGAAGGTCGGCGACCTGAGCGTCTTGAAAGCTTCGCCGATTTATCTCACGTTTAACGGCCTGGGCCTGCCGATGACTTCGCCACAAAATGACTTCCCTCTCGGCAACGCGGGGCAGAATCCGAACAAGACACATCACCTGCATGGTTCCCCTACCTATTGGGATGGCTCGAACGGCCCCATGCTTTTCAACTGGGGTGAAAACGAATCCCTGCGGGCCTGGAAGTTTGATACCAACACCGGCCGAGCTAGCTTTGTCGGAAAGGGGGCGGAGGTCGCTTCCGCGAAACTGGCCAACGCTCCGAACGGCCGTGGCGGGATGACAGGCGGGATGGTGTCGGCGTCTTCAAACGGCAAGAATCCGAACACGGGCATTGTGTGGACGCTGGCTCCGATCGACGGCGATGCCAACCTCGACGTCGTCGAGGGAATCGCCCGGGCCTACGATGCGGTGCAACTGGATCCGACGCCGATCGACGCGGGGACTCCGCGGCTGAAGCTGCTCTGGGACAGCAAGCGGTCAGGAGTTAAGTTCAACTTCAGCAAGTTCTGCACGCCGGTGGTCGCGGACGGCAAACTCCTGGTGCCGACCTACGACGGCAGAGTAGACGTGTATACGCTCAACCAGTAACGCAGGCCCCCGGCCTGCAATGCCGCTAGGATTCTGGGTTGAAACCCTTCAGAAGTAGAACTTCGCCGCGATTTGAACGATGCGCTGGGCGCCCCGCGTAGCGTTCAGCGCGCCGAAGCCGAACCGGCCGCCGGTGCCGCCCAATTGGCTGGGCAGATTGATGGGCTTCCCGGCGGCGTTAAACACAACGGTCGAGTTGAACGAAGACCATTGGGTATGATTGAACGCGTTGAACGCCTCCAGGCGAAGCTGGGCGTAGATCTTCTCCGTGAAGTTGATCTTCTTGAAGAGGGACATGTCCCAATTGTTGAGACCGGGACCGGTGATGCGGTTGTTGCCCGAGTCCATGCCGGTGCTACCTTTTACGGCCGGTGCGAAGCAGGATGTATTGATGAACGCATCGATGTTGCGGTCACCACGGGTGAGATTCGGATTGCAAGTCAGGACCACCCGGGGCGCAACATCCTCGCTTCCGGTAATCATGCGGTTCAGCGTTTGACCATCCACACCGCTGACGATGTAGGTGACGTTGGTCGGCGCTCCGGTACCCATGCTGGTGAGTCCGGACAACTGCCAGCCATTGAAAACGAGCTTTCCCGCGCGATTGTCCAAGAAGGAACCGGTGCGGGCCAGACTGGGGATGTCGTAGATATAGTTGACGGTCAGGACCTGCGTGCGGTCGATGCCCAGCGGGCCATAATCCGCTCCGCGGGTATCGGTTGGATGACCGAGTGCAGGCAGGCCGAAGATCTGATTCCCGATGCCCAGGGCCTTGGACCAGGTGTAGGCCAAGCCCAAGTTCAAGCCTCGGCCAGCCCGGCGGTTGATGGCGATCTGCAACGCATTGTAGTTGGAAGAGGTACCGAAGGTATATTGACTGCCGCCCAGATAACCGGCATACGGACGGTACAAGTTGGTCGGCAGTGACGTGGTACCGTCCAACTTCGCGGGTCCCAACGTCGGATCCTGATTCTGGGGAAGCCACGCGCTGCCAAACGGCACGAAATTGAACGGCTCGTTCGCGGTCAAATGGCGCGACTGCGAGCCGACGTAGGAGACGTCCAGCAGAACCGACATCGGAAGCTCGCGCTGGAGCCCGGCGCTGTAGTTGTAAGTGGTGGGTACGTGGCCGTCGGGTGAGAGGCGGGTCACCGCGGCGGGCTGCGCGACCGTTGAGGAAGTGGGGATCGTCGCCAGGTTGCCATACAGGATCTGCGATTGGCGCAAGATCGGCGGGTTGGTGACGTAATTGCTCGTCACACCGATGGTGAAGGTCGCGATTCGTTCGTAGAAGACTCCACCGCCCATGCGAAATACGGTCTTGCCAAAGTTGTAGGCCAGTCCGACACGAGGCGCCCAGTGTATTCCGCGGTCCTCGATCAAACCGCGCGGCGTGTCGCCCTCGCCGGAACGCACCATACCGTTGTCGACGTTGCCGACGCCGGGGACAATTGCGCCGATCAGAACCGCGGGGGCCGTTGCGCCAGTAACCGGGTTGCGAGCCACACGCGCGCCACCGCTAATAAATGGCTGGTAGTACAGTACACGCTGCGCCGGGTCGTATTTCGAGAATTCAAAATTCGACATGAAATTGTCCACGTCGTAATACGGCTTGATGATATTCATGCGCAGGCCGTAGTTCACCGTCAACTTGGGAGTCACCTTCCAACTGTCTTGTCCGTACCACTCGATGTTGGTGTAGGGATAGCTGGGAAGCAGGAACTTGTTGGGCTGCGTATATTGGCGGAAGTTGCCGAGCAGGGCGTTCGCGAAAGCCCAGTTGGTATCGCCGGGATTCTGGGAGTCCCGGTCAAAGGCGATGGTGGAGTTTACCGGCCGGAAGGGGTTCTCTGTCTTAACCGAATGCTCGATGAAAATGCCCGCCTTGATGGTGTGGCTGCCCTTGACCTTGGTGAGATTGTCGATGTAGTTCCAGATCGGGTTCCGGTTGTCGTAGGGCAGGCCCGCAAAACTGGTGAGCTGGCTGTTGAAGGGGCTGGCCGGTTCGGGCACGCCGCCGAAGGCAAAGTTGGGGACGAGTCCGATTGGATCGGCACTGGGGTAAAGCAGCGGGATGGTGATGCCGGAGTTGGCGCGATAGTAGGGACTGTCCTTGGGCGGAGCGTCGCCGGGGATGCCATTCACGCCGTAACCGAATTGGAACTCGTTGGTCAGCGTCGGACTTATGATCGTGGCTGCATTTAGAGTGAGAGACCAGCCGTACGTTGGCGCATAGAAAGGCGACAGT
>JBGPHB010000400.1:0-5290 GCA_041484155.1 Bryobacteraceae bacterium | reverse complement strand
GTCGAACAGCAGGAAACGGCCATCTTTGGACCAACGCCCCACGGTCTTCGGTTCATCGGTTTTCAAGAGCAACTTTTCTTCGCCCGAACCGTCGGCGGGCTTGATGTACAGATCCATCTGTCCGCCGCGATTGGAGCTAAACGCGATGTTCTTGCCGTCGGGCGACCAGGCGGGATAATCCTCGGAAGCGGGATCGAAGGTGAAGCGGGTGGCGCCGCCACGCGCCACGTCCAGAATCCAGATGTCCCGGCTGGAGGTTGGGCCCATCGCCACGGCGACGCGGCTGCCGTCCGGAGAAATGGCCGGATTCGCGTATTCGCCCGGCTCGCCCAGAGTGCCTGCGGGATTGCCCTGCTGGTCGAACCAGGCCAGCAGGGTCTGCGACCCTTCGCCTCCGCGGTAGACCAGCGTACCGGTGTCGGATACGGAGAAGAGACCGTAGAACTGGGAGGAATATGAATCGACCCCATCGGCGATGGCGGCCGGCTCGCCACTCAGCGTCATCTTATCGGGATCGAACGGCTGCGCCATCAAGGTGGCTTGGCGCATGAAAATCAGGTGGCCCGTGCCGCCGCCGGGCGAAGGCGCATAATACGCCTCGCGATCGCCGGCCAGCAAACGATTGGGGTCTTGCTCTGCTGGTCTGGCGTCGATCGAGCCAGCGTAGACGCCGCTCTTGTTCGCGTCCGAAGAAGTTCTCTCATAGAGGAAATGCTTTCCATCGGGCAGGAACTGCGGCCAGCGGTGGGTGAGGTCGCCCTTGGCGAGCATGGTCATGGGGGCGGGCGAGCCCCCCGAGGCAGAGACACGCAGCAGCGGAGACCCAAAGTTAGTCGTCCCCGCTACAATTACTCCCTCGCGGTTCCACGCAGCGCCGACCATGTAGCCGGGCCAATCCGCGATGTTCTGAGACGGTCCACCTTGAATGTCCACCTTCTTGAGCTTGTTGTCAGCAGCGAAAATCACCCAGCGGCTATCCGCGGACCAAAAGGCAGGCGGCGCCACCGGTATGGTTTCCGTGCCGGGCAACGCGCGCACTTCGACTCCATCGAGCGAGCGAATATAGTAGCGCGTGATGCCATCTTCGCCGATGGCGGGGAACACCATCCAGCGGCCGTCGGGAGAGACCGCCATGGCGCCGCCGTTGATGAAGGTCATGTTCTCGGCGGGTCCGACTTCGAAACGCACGGCTTGCGTGGGGCCGGTTGGTTTTCGCCAGGGAGCCCATAGGGCCAGGGCGACTCCAGCCAGGATCGCCCCCCCGGCCACGACGGGCCACAGCCATTTGTAGCGCAGGTCTCCGGCCTGCGAACCAGGCAGGGCATGGCCCTGCGCTACTGGCGCGTCATCCAGCAGGGACATGACGTCGCCGATGTGGAGCAGGCGTTTTTGTGGGTCTTTCTCCAGGCAGCGCTTCAACAGGCGACGGGCTTGGGCCGGAACCTTGTTCAGATCGGGCTCGTCCCTGATGACGCTGGCCAGGGTTTCCTGCAAGGTGTCGCCCTTGTGCGGGCGTGTGCCGCTCAGCATCTCGTAAAACACGATGCCGAAGGCGTAAATATCGGAGCGCTTGTCGACCTCTTTGCCCTTGGCCTGCTCGGGCGACATGTAAGCCGCTGTGCCTAGGACCATGCCGGCCGCGGTTGCGCCCATGGTGAAAGTGGGGGAGTGATCCGAATCACCGGCTGAAGCCGGTGCCACGCTTGCCAGTCCGAAGTCGAGCACCTTGACCACGCCGTCGGGCCGGATCTTGATGTTGCCGGGCTTGAGGTCGCGATGGACCACGCCCTTTTCATGCGCGTATTCCAGAGCGTCGGCAATCTGGCGGGCGATGCCGAAAGCTTCGGCCAGGGTTAACGCACCTTCTTTGATGCGGTCGGCGAGCGTTGGGCCCTCCACCAGCTCCATCACCAGGTAGTTCGATCCGACGTCGTAGAGCGTACAGATGTTGGGGTGATTGAGACCGGCGACGATCCTGGTTTCGCGGGCGAAGCGCTCACTGAACTGCTCGGCTGAAACCTTGATTGCCGCGTCGCGAGGCAAGCGGGTGTCTTTGGCGCGATACACCTCGCCCATGCCGCCCTTCCCGATCAGCTCGATGACCTCGTAATGATCGAGGCGCGAGCCGGGTGAAGGGTTCATGATCCCACCCATTGTATACGGTGGACCTCTACAATAGTTCAAGAATGACGCAAGAGTTCCAACGAGGTGAAATGGATGAGAGCTAAGTACGTTTGGATTGGGGCGATGCTGAGTGGTCTGGTTGCCGCGCAAGTTCCGCTCGAACAGGAACCTCGCCACCATCTGGAATTTGCGAACGAATTGTTGCGCGTGATCTCACCCCAGATTCCGCCGGGTGACACCACGCTCGAGCACCTGCACACCCACGACGACGCATCCATATGCATTCAGGGTTCCGAGACACGGGCAAAACAGCCCGGCGCCGAGTGGGGCAATGCCGGCATGGTTTGCATGCCGGGCCGCATCGGAGTCACCGAATATACTGGAAAGCCTCGCTCGCACACAGTGCAGAACGTCGGCTCCAATGTCTACCACCTGGTGCTCGTAGAGAACCTGCGGGACAGTGGGTGGAAGAACAATGAACTCCTCACGGTTGCCGGCTTGAAGATGGCCAGAGAGAACCGGTCGTTTCGGATCTACGAGACAGAACTGTCCGGTTCGAGCGGGGTCGTGCACTCACACGAAGTGCCGGCGGTTGTCATCGTCGTGTCGGGTCAAGTGATGGCGGGAGACAAGCGCCTGGATCGGCCGGGTAGCTGGGCTTACATTCCGGCTGGTGACAAACACCAGGTTGTAACGAAGGGCAACGCCCGCGTGGTCGAGATTGAGGTGCGGTGAATGGACGGCGCCGGATTTCCAGTCGCGCCGCTACGGATTCTTGCGTCCTGTCTCGATCTAGAGGCAATAGAGCCAGGGCGACGTCCGTCACTAAGGCGCCAGGTTTGCACGTTAGTGTAGTGCGGCAAAACGATTATCCGGATGCGCAAAAGGGGACTGGCTCGAATTTCGCCGGTTTTGCGAAATTCGTGCCTGTACCCTTTTGCCCCGTTTTCAAACCGTGTGCTTCGGACCGGCAAAGCCGGTACAGGCACGAATTTCGCAAAACCGGCGAAATTCGTGCCAGTCCCGGTTTTGCGCACTCTACCGTTACTCAACCCGACTTGCGCCGCAGACGGCGCGCAACGAAGCGGCATTCGGCCTCGGCTGACGTGAGAACACAGTCGTGCTGTCTCCGCCAGTCCGAGGGTCTGAGGTCAGGGCGGGGTTCCGGTAGACTTAGCTGCATGAAGATCGGAATTCTGGGTACCGGTGATGTCGGCCGGGCGCTCGGCAACGGTTTTGTGGCGCTGGGTCACGAGGTCAAGATAGGCTCGCGCGAAGCCGGTAATGAAAAGGCGGAGACCTGGGCCAAGAAGGCCGGCCCACGCGCATCCACCGGAACCTTTGCCGAGGCGGTGCGCTTCGGTGACGTGGTCGTACTGGCGTTGCTTTGGACCGGGACCGAGAACGCGCTCCAGCTCGCCGGGCCCGAGAACTTCGCGGAGAAGGTCGTGATCGACGCGACCAATCCGCTCATTTTTGCGCCGGGTGGGCCGCCGTCGCTGGCTTTGGGCCATACGGATTCGGGGGGCGAGCAAGTGCAGCGCTGGCTTCCGGCGGCGCGGGTAGTGAAGGCCTTCAACATGGTGGGGCACGCGCACATGTTCAGGCCGCAGTTCCCGGGCGGGCCACCCGACATGTTTATTTGCGGCAAGGACGCGGCGGCCAAGCAAGCGGTCACCGAGATTTTGAAGGCGTTCGGCTGGCCGGCGATCGATATCGGCGGTATCGAAGGATCGCGCCTGCTGGAACCGCTGTGCATTTTGTGGGTGGGCTACGGGATGTACACCGGCACCTGGAATCACGCCTTCAAGATGCTGCGGAAATAGCGGTGAATCCTTTCTGCCACGAATGCACTCGAATACCTCCATATCTCTGACCGTGTGAAAACGTACTGCGTGGGTAGTATCCTTCGGCGGGTTGTTCTGGAATAGAACCCCGCCCTGACGGGCGGGGCTTGGCGGGTTTGTGCCCGTCCACGGCGCTCGTCAACCACGCCGGAAAGCCCCGCCCGTTAGGGCGGGGTTGCAGCGGTTAGCAACCGCCGCGCAGCTTCCCAAGCTGCCCCACGCGATGAAACATTTTCACCCGCCTTGGAGCGATGTCTTTCTGCTGTTCGCGCGACTACGCTGCGCTGTTTTCATTCGTGTTCATCCGTGGCCCTTGCTTGGCCATAACGTGTAAGATGGCGCTATGAAGACGCTCGTACTTCTCCTCCTTCCGGCCCTCGCGGGTGCTCAATCGGTTCAGGAAGCCAAGAAGTTTCTCGACAACGCGGAAGCAAAGCTCCTGGAACTAAATACTGAAGCCGCCCACGCGGATTGGGTCCATGCGAATTTCATCACCTCGGATACGGATATTCTGGCCGCGGCGGCGGATGAACGTTCGATCGCCGAGGGTGTGCGGCTGGCCAAGGCGGCCACTCGCTTCGACAAGCTGCAACTGCCGGCGGATATGGCTCGCAAGATGAAGCTGCTGAAGTTGGGGTTGACGCTGGCCGCGCCGTCGGATCCCAAGGAGAGCGCCGAGGTGACCCGGCTGGGCACGTCCCTTGAAGGAACCTACGGCAAGGGCAAATACTGCCCTCCTGAAGACAAGAGCGGCAAGCAGAAGTGCCTCGACATCGAAGACATCACGCGCATCATGGCCGCCAGCACCGATCCAGCCGAGCTCTTGAATTCCTGGCGCGGCTGGCATGCCATCTCGCCGCCGATGCGCGGCGATTTCGCGCGTTTCGTTGAGCTCTCCAACAAGGGCGCGCGAGAACTTGGGTTTAAGGACACGGGCGCCATGTGGCGCGCCAAGTACGACATGGCTCCCGACGACTTCGCGCGCGAGCTCGACCGGTTGTGGGATCAGGTCCGGCCGCTGTACCTGTCGCTGCACGCGTACGTGCGCCATCGCCTCCGGGAGAAATACGGCGATAAGGTACCGGCGAACGGTCCCATTCCCGCGGACCTCTTGGGGAACATCTGGGCGCAGGACTGGTCCAATGTTTATCACCTGGTGGCGCCTCCCAATGCCGACCCGGGATACGATCTCACCGCGATCCTAAAGGCGCGTAAGACCGACGCGTTACAGATGGTTCGCTATGGGGAGGGATTTTTCACATCGCTGGGTTTCCCGGCGCTACCCGCAACGTTCTGGGAGCGGTCGCTATTCACCAAGC
>JBGPHB010000399.1:0-5301 GCA_041484155.1 Bryobacteraceae bacterium | reverse complement strand
ATATCCAGCGAGCGTACCTACGGGCAAGATCCACGGAAATACCCAAGCTAACCCGTGCCTCGGTGGCCCGCGTGCAATTTGCCACCGCGATCGCCACTCGTCTTGGTCACCGATGCCGTGCGGGCGATTAGGAGCCAGTGAGGCTCGGGAGCTTCTGGTCAGCTGTGCCAAAACTGTGCCCGAACTCCATCGATTCGAGCCGCTGGGGTTGCTGTTTGAGCGAAAGCAGATTTCCAGTCTGTCGTAAATGTTAGGACTCGGCGAAAAACCGCGGCCCTTGGAAGCGACGAGACTTCCCTTGGGGGTAGATTGATCGCGAGGGGGATCACGGGCTGGCGGTCCAACCGAATCATAAGAGAACGTGAATGCCGATATGGAATTCCCCTGCTTCCGTGGCAGATGCGCGGTCTCCCAGTGGCTCGCGAAGAAGGGGCTGGTGGACATTCGGCCCATGTAGCCGACATTGCCCCCTGGACCGATAACCAGCGCCTGATTTCCTAGAGACTTGCCGGTTGCAGAACTATTCGGTAACAAGGGTCTGAGCGGTAAGTTCGTCCGTGATGAGAACGTTCAATAAACCTCCCGTCAAGGCCGCTCGAAGAATCCTTTCCTTGTTCGAACCTGCGATGACGACGACTCTCTTGGATGGATGACTTGCCATCTTGTGAAGATCTTCAGCCTGAAGGCTGAGGAACAGTTCCCAGTCTGGGCGTGACTGACCGGAGTGGTCAATAAAGGAGTAGTTGAGATCTCCGATGACCCCCTCCTCACCGAGCTCCTTCGGCGTGATGCCAACATCGCTCAACAGGTCAATCGCGTTCGCTCCCATCTCCTTTTGTTGTTTGGCGGGAACGTCTATCTGGCGCAGGCTGGCAAAGACGTAGTCCAGACTTCGCATCTGTTCGTAAATCCACCGGACCTTCCTGCAGACCGGCCCTTAACATAACAAAGTAGGCGGTGGAGACGTCGTTGACAGCCCACCTCTCGAATGTGATGTATTGTGATGAACGGCAGATTGCATCACGAGCCGTTCCCTAATTTGAGGTTACCGTGCGTGTCAAGGATTTTGGGGGATCCTGTGTGGTTCACTAAGCGCTCTCAGCGTGTTAGGCAATTTGTGAGTGGTGTGAATGGGTAACTTTCCGCAGGATAGGCTCGAACGCCGATAGCCTTGATCTGCCTCCCAGTCTCTGCGGGTTCATCCGCCCGGCCTCGTCTTACGGAAGGGATTCATCACTCTCACTCCACCGTAGTCCTGCCCGTGATTCAGATCCTCGGAGAGAATCGTGTCGCAGCCCATTTCTCTGGCTGCTTCAATGATGGCAGCGTCCCAATAGGAGATCCGGAAGCGCTCTTTCGTGGCCAAAGCCGTTCGCAGCAGCTTCAGCGTCATATCTTGTACGGGGAACCGGAGGAACGACTCAATGAGCAGGATCGCTTGCTCGTGACTCAATCGGTCCTGTTCGACACCGCGAGTCGCCTGCACATAGAATTCCTGAAGGACTTGCACCGACAAGGCAAGATCCTCATTCTCCAGCGTCAACAGAGCCACACGAGACTTTGACCGCTCTTCGGGAACGGTGCTAACCGCGTACAGCAGGATATTCGTATCAACGAAACGCATTGCGTTCGTGTACCTGGTCGCGACTCAATCGGTCGCCCGCCCGGAACCTCCGGACAGTCGCCAAGACTTCCTTCTGGAGCCGCTTCCGCCGCTCCGAGTCGGACTCTTCTTGCCCCAGCTTCATCAGGAACCCACGAACCATCGCGCTCACCGATGTGTCGCGCTCGGCGGCGGCGATCCGCGCGCGGCGGTACACATCGTCAGGAAGTGAAATTGTAACATTCTTCACAATTTTACAGTATCACAGTCTCACAGTTCATTGGCGATGTGTTTTCGGGAATTCGTACCCACGATAGAATAAGGGCCGCAGTTCTGCGCCCGCGGTGATCCGCAACAGCCCCCTCGAACTTGTATCAGACGCGTCCCCGAAGTCTGAAAAGCAAATCCACCATGCAAAACAAGAGGATTCAAACGGAGGGAGACTGTAGGGTGACATGGCTCACTCAATCACGTTCCTATACGGGAGCGGGAAAACGTGCGAGCACGCATAGGGTTTCAGTGCCCCTGCGCAGGCAACTCGTACTCCACACATAGCGCCCTCTTGCCGTCAAAGTTCACCTCGATGGCCGTGTTGATCAAGTCTCTCTTCCCCAAGTATTGAAGTGCGGCCTGGAACAGCGCCCGCTGCAGGGCCGGGACCACGTTCGGGACCAAAACGATGAGGCCGGGGTGCGGATTCATTTTGCCGAACAGTTGGATGAAGTCCACGCGGTTATTGGTCACGAACGTAAATTCGTCTTTCGTGATCCGTTCCGCCAACGCCCAGTCCGGCTGGCCGCTCAGGCCGAGGTGGTTGACATGCGTTGCGTCAAAGCCAGCAGCGTGGGCCTGCCCTACGAGTGACTCATGCAGGCACTCGTCGACCAGGAACCTCATGCCGTCGTCGGCAGAGCGCTCAGTTGGAAGGATCGCCTGCCGCGCGGCTTCTTTCCATGCCATAGGTGGCGGTTGGGGCGGCCGCGCCGGGGAAACGCTCGGACGTACAACGGCGCAATGGCAATCTTCTCCCTGTCGAGCGAAGGATAGCCCTCAAGAATCTCTTCTACCGTTGCGCCCTGTGCAAGCATGTCGGCGACCAAGTCCACCGGAATTCGGCTCCCTTTGAACACCGGTGTCCCGCGCATGATGTCTGGATCGCTGACCACCATGTGTTCGATGCGGGCGAGTTGCTTCAACTGGCTCTCCACCTTGCGGCGGGCGGGCCTGACTTCGATACGAAGCGCGGTCCCATCGCCGACAGGCAACCGGTCCACCTTTGGCGATTGCCGGATTAACTCCGCGATTTCACGCCGGGTTCCGAGGGGCAGAATCCGCAGCCCTTCGGCCTCGAGCTGGAGGAAGATCATCTGCTCCTTCGTGAGCAGGCGCCGAATGGTTGTGCCCGAACGCGCGGCGCGCGGGCGGATCAGCCGGCTGTCGATCGCCTTGTGAATTGCAGCCAAGGGCAAACCAGTCACGGCGGCAGCTTGCGCGGGTGTGTATTCAGCCATGACTTTATTCTACTCCCGATGGAGAAGAATTATGCCGGTCGGTTTTTGTGTCGCATCCAGGTCGCGGGCACGGCGTCGCGCGCCTTTCACCAACGCGCAAGGGCGCGCGGCATTCACGCGACAGCCAACCGAGCCCACGACAATCCGATGGGTTGCCGGCAATCACGATTATTGTGGGTCACGCTGTCATATTGCGCCAGGACCAAATTCACAGGTAGGGCAGTCGGCGTCGAGGGAATTTCGATCGACAAGAGGGGGCTCCGACTGTGTCATGTAACACTGCCGGGAGACTAGTTCCTGCTGCGTTTTCTATGACTGCTTGTGATTCGTCCGGCCGATTTCAATTGCTCATCTCGAAGCGCCCTCGAGCGACCGGTCCAGCCGCTCGTCGAACGTCACGGTCGCGGCGCTCGCGACAACCATGTCGATGCCGCCGCGGAGTGCGGCGTAGCAGGCGCCAGGCCGTTTGGAAGAATACCTTCAGGTGAGGCCATGGGGACTCGGAGAACTCTCCACCCTCGGCGAAAGTATTTGATCGGAAAACTGACGGTTTGCTGAAATTGGTTGGACAACCTCCGGTGTCATCCGGACCGGATCTGCGGCCCCGGGCCAAGAATGCGCGATCGCGATCGGCTTCGAAGGTCATGTTCCGGATCGACGTGATGCCGAACGGCGCGGCATATTGGCCAACCTCTGCCAGCCGTCCGTCAGAAGTTTGTCGTCCACCGGGAGCCGGAGGTGGAAGGCGGCGTATTCCCAAAGGTGGCCGTCGAGCCGTCTGTTGGCATCACGGCCGTACCAACCGCCCGCTGGATCGGGCTGGTCTTCGCGGATGGCGTAACGCTTCAGGGCGGCGGAGTTGAGGATCTTGCTTTGTCCAGTCCGGGCATCCAGCAGAATCGGCCGGGCAGCGGAGATAGCGTCCAGTGCATCGCGATTCGCGCCGCGGTCTTCGAGCACTCGGTATCCGATGCTCGCGGTTAACGGACGTCGGCCTCCACAAGGACTTCAGCGTCACCGAGACGATGAAGTTATCGTTCCGCACCGAGGCCTTCAACCTGCTCAACAAAACCAACTTCGGCCCGCCGAACGGAACCCGCTCCAGCGGCGGGTTTGGAACCATTACCAACGCCTATCCGGCGCGGCAGATGCAATTCGGTCTGAAGCTGCTGTTCTAAATACAGGTACGGATCATGCCTCCCACGGATTCACGACCGGCACTTGCGCAATCGTGAAATCGCTGACGTTGCGCGAGACTATGGTGAGGTTGTGATGAACGGCAGTGGCGGCGAGCAGTCCGTCGATGATTCCCAGAGGCGTTCCTCTCCGTCTGGCTTGAGCGGCCAACAGACCCCAGCGGTCCGCAACCGCCTCATCGATAACCAGAATTCTGCCCGAAAAGCGAGTTTGCAACTCAATTTCCAGCCAGCTTTCGAGGTGCGTCCGGCGCTTGCTTTGGGGAAGGGCCGCCAGCCCCTTTCGAATTTCTCCCAGCGTCAGAACGCTGAGATAAAGCAAGGTTTCATCGGCGGCGTCGAACCACTCGATGACGCGAGGCTCAGGCTGAAGGCGGACGAGTTCGGAAACACAATTGGTGTCAAGTAAAAAGCCGCTCAAAGATCGATGTCCCGCCCCGTGTCCCTATCTCTCTCGAAGTCCAACTCCAGGCCGACGAGCGGAGATTCGCGAAAGAACTGCACAAGGCTCTTGGCCTGACGAGACCGGATCACCAGCTTATCGAACTGCTCAACCGGCATCATGACCACGCCTTCCTTGCCTTGCCTGGTGATCAGTTGCGGGCCCTGCGTGCGGGCCAGTCGAAACACCTCGCTGAAGCGCGCTTTGGCCGCTTGGAGTTGCCAAGTCTGCGCACCCAGCTTCAGGGTTTTGGGCATTTGACGTCCTTGTAAAGAACTAGTCTGACTGGTCATATTGTTACCCAAAGCGGCTAGTTCTGTCAAGTGACAGGCACACCGATTCTTACTGCGTGGGAGGCGGCGTGACTGGAGCCGAGGATGGCTCTTTCGCCGTGGCGCCCTTGCCTGCGCCCTTAGCCGGCGCGGCTTGCTTTCTCACCTGCTCGAAATACTGCTGCACATATTGCTGGAAGGCCACCGGTACCTCGTCGCGATTGATCTCGCCGCCGGACTCCCCGTGCACGGCCTTGCTGTCTGAGTAGGGTGTCTT
>JBGPHB010000398.1:0-5312 GCA_041484155.1 Bryobacteraceae bacterium | reverse complement strand
GTACATGGCGGCAAGCCGCATACAGTATCCGTTAAGTCAGATTCCGTGGGGGCGGATAGCCTTGAGCGTTAGCGAGGGGACGGTTTCGCCCGAACCCAGTCCCCTCGCTGACGCTCAGGGCTATCAAATCGTCGCGGCGCGCAAAGAAAATAATGGATGGTAGTACATTGCTTGTCACTCAATTGTGCGAGACTCAGTAACTAACCAAACTAGACGAAAGAATACGAGCGAACAGGGGAACACTTGCGCCTTCCCGCTGTGGATTCAGCGCCGAGCCGATCGGCACGCCGGCGTCAGCGCCGCCTCACCGATTCCGATGAAGACGCGCGCCGCGCTGGTGACGTGCCGAGCTCCATCTCCACCACCGTGTAGAAAACGATGAAAACGTGGCCGTAAAGAAGCCCGATTTGCTGCGGGGATCCGGAACGGCCTTTTCTACGTTGAGATGTACTTGGGGGCTTGGGCCTTTCGGAATGCTTTGAAGGGCGATTCGCCTGCCATACACAAGCGAGCACGCCTGTGCGACAGCATACAATAGAGAGAATGATCCGCCTGATTCCGATTCTTCTGCTGTCCTGCATGGCGCGGGCTTTCGCCGCTGGGGCACCTGAAAAGGTTTTCCCCTTCCCGTACTCGCAGGAGGACCTGCCCAATGGCCTGCGCCTGGTGACAATCGCCACGGGATTTCCCAATATCGTCTCGATCTACATTGTGGTCCGGACGGGATCGCGCAATGAGGTCGAGCCCGGCAAGACTGGCTTCGCGCACCTGTTCGAGCATCTGATGTTCCGCGGCACTCCCCGCTATCCATCCGGGAAATACAACTCGGTATTGAAAGCGGCGGGTGCGGATTTCAACGCCAGCACCAATGCCGACTCCACCGTCTATCACGTCACGTTTTCGAAAGAGGATCTCGATACGATCCTCATGCTGGAAGCGGACCGTTTCCAGAACCTGAAGTACAGCCCGGAAGACTTCAAGACGGAGACGCTGGCGGTGCTCGGCGAGTACAACAAGAATAGCGCCGATCCCACTGAAAAGCTGGACGAGACGCTGCAGGACACCGCGTTTCGCCGTCACACCTACAAGCACCTCACCATGGGAACGCTGAAAGATGTGGAGGACATGCCCAACCAATATGAATACGGGATCGAGTTCTTTAGCCGCTATTACAGGCCGGAGTACACGACGATCGTCGTGGCCGGCGACGTGGACAGAAGCCGCGTGCGTCCGGCGGTCGACCGCTATTGGGGGAAATGGAAGCGGGGCAGCTATCGGGCGGATATCCCGGTCGAGCCGGTGCAGGAAGAGCGGCGTGCGGCAAAGGTCGCCTGGGCTGGCGCAACGCTGCCGTGGCTGGCAGTGGCATATCATGCGCCGGCCTTTTCGGACCGCGACCCCGACTGGGCTGCGTTGAATTTGCTCTCTTACCTGGGCTTCTCGGAGAACTCGGATCTCTACCAGAAGCTGGTCATCACGGAGCAGAGAGTGGATCGGCTCGAGGCGGATCTTGTCGCCAGCCCGGATCCGTTCCTGTTCACCATAGCGGTCCGCCTCAAGAAACCGGACTACCTGCCGTACGTTCAGGAGCAGGTGCTGCAGACCCTCGATAACTTCGCCGCGACCCCGGTGGAGAAGGACAGACTCGAGGCGGTGAAGCAGCACTTGCGATATCGCTTTACGCTTTCGCTGAACAATACGCAAGCGGTTGCCGCCGCCGTCTCCCGCTCCTTGCGCGCGGAGCGGTCCGTCGACACCATCGACCGGCTCTACGATCTGTATTCGAGGATTTCACCGGAAGACATTCAGCGAGCGGCCGGCAAGTACTTCGGCGTCAAGAACCGAACCATTGTTACGCTCACAGGCGGCCACCGATGAAGGCCGTCCTCGCGCTTCTCCTGTGCTCCAGCGCGGCGTGGCCGCAGATCCGCGTAGTGGCGCTGCCGAGCCGGGCGCCGCTGGTCGATTTCCGGATCGTCTTCATGACGGGCGCCGCTTACGATCCTTCCGGCATGCCCGGGCTAGCCGGCCTGACCACCGCCCTGATCGCCGGGGGTGGCACGCGGGAGCTGTCCTACAAACAACTTCTGGATGCGATGTTTCCCATGGCCGCGTCCGTATCCAGCCAGGTGGATAAGGAAATGATCACGTTCCGCGGATCGACCGACGTCCACAACCTGGAAAAATACTACGCGCTGTTCCGCTCCATCCTTCTTACTCCCGGCTGGCGTGAGGACGATCTGCGCCGGATCAAGGATCGATCCATCAACAATCTCCGTGTCGGGCTGCGCGAATCGAATGAAGAGGAGCTCGCCAAGGAAATCCTCTACGAAACCATTTACGCCGGCCGGCCGTACGGACGCTACAACGGCGGTACGGCGTCGGCCCTTCAGAGCATGACGATGGGCGATTTGCGGCGCTTCTACGAATCGGAATTTACGCAAACCAACCTGGTGATTGGAATCGGCGGCGGCTATCCGGAGGGTTTTCCGGAACGTGTGAGGAAAGATTTCGAAGCGTTGGCCAAAGGCGCGCCATCGCCTCGTCCGGCGCCCCCGCCCAGGACCGTGGGAAGCCCGCGGGTGGTCCTGATCGAGAAGCAGACTCGCTCCGTGGCGATCTCGCTCGGTACCACTCTCGACGTGAAGCGGGGCGACCCCGATTTTCCGGCCTTGCTCGTCGCTCAATCCTACCTGGGGCAGCATCGGGCCAGCGGCGGACGGTTATGGACTCGCATGCGCGAGTTACGCGGCCTCAACTATGGCGATTACGCCTATATCGAGTATTTCCCGCAGGGTATGTTCCGGCTCGATCCGGAGCCGAACCTGGCCCGGCAGCAGCAGATCTTTCAAATCTGGATCAGGCCGGTCCCGCCGCAAGCGGCCCATTTCGCTCTGCGCCTGGCGCTGTTTGAGCTGGACAAGTTGATCAAGGAGGGCCTGACGCCGGAGGCCTTCGCGGGCACGCGCTCGTTTCTGACCAAGAACGTCAACCTGCTGATCAAGACCAAACAGACCGAGCTCGGATACGCGATCGACAGCCTGTACTACGGGATTCCGGATTACAATAGCTACCTTCTCGAGTCCCTGGCAAAGCTGACCGCGAAGGATGTGAATGAGGCGATTCAGCGGCATCTTCGCACGGAAGATATCCGCATTGTGGCGGTGGCCCAGAACTGCGAAGCGCTGAAGAAAAAGCTCACGATCAACGCATTGTCCCCGATGACGTACAATTCGCCCAAGCCGGAGGACCTGACCGAAGAGGACAAAATCGTGGAGCGTTGGAGGATCGATGTCAAGCCGGAATCGATTCAGATCGTTCCTGTCGAGACCATTTTCGAGTAGGCTTCGACGGCGCCACACGACAGCGCCCGCCCATTCATGTGATGTCAACAGGAAAGACTTCGTTTGCGGAACGCGCCCGGCTGGCTTACCTGCTCCCGCTGTTAGCCGTCACAGCCTGGGTGCTTCGTTGGTCGATTAATCCTGACAATTACTTCTTTGCGGATGACTGGGCCTGGCTCAATTATGCGGAGAACACGACCATGTCGGAGTGGCTCCGCCTGTTCCCGAATTACATCTATAACGATCGCCCCGCCGGAGCCCTGCTCATCAGGGCTATCTACAAGGTGTTCGGACTCGATCAGGTGGCCTTTCACGCCATATTCGTCGCGCTGCATCTGGTGAATGTGGTTCTGGCGTTCTCCATCGCCAGGCGGTTGCTGGATTCGGACAAGACCGCATTTTGCGCGGCGCTCCTGTTTGGCTGCTGGGGATCGGCTCTGACGGCGCCAACCTGGGTTGCGGCGGTTTTCGATTTGCTGTGCTGCACCCTTATCCTGGCTGCGACGTTGGTTCATCTGGCGGGAAAATCGCCCTGGCTGACGCTGGGACTTTTTGTCCTCGCTATCCGCACGAAGGAAATAGCCATCATGTTGCCCTTGCTGTTGCTTACCGCTGAGGCGGCAGGTCCAACTCGATGGAACAAGGAATGGCTTCGAAATACGGCGCGAACAATTGCGCCGACCCTGATCGCAACGGCCGTGTACGCCGTGGTCTACTTCCGTCTGCACCAGCGTTACCCTTTGCCCGAACCCAATCCCTACCACCTCACCGTTGGAATTGGCTCCTTCACCTCGGGGATGCAGATTTATCTCGGCGCCTTCTTGTATTACGCCCGTCTTCGCACGGTCATGGCCATCGGTTTCATGCTTGCCCTGGCGGCGTCTGTAGCGCTGCGGTGGCGGGCCGAGTCGATCGGCCTGCTTGGGTTCCTCCTGTTCCTGCTGCCTGTCCTGTTTCTGCCCCGCCAGCGCGTTCCGCTCTACCTGTACCTGCCCTCCGCGTTCTTCTGGATCGGTTTGATCGCCCTGGCGTGGCGACTGCTGCAGTGGCTCACCCGGGATTTCAATGCCGCCCGGCTTCAGATTCACAACTTGCTGATCGCCCTGGCGCTCTTCGCCATCGGCTGGCAGTTTTGGTTCCACTACATACCCAGCAAGGTTTGGGCGCTCAACCATTTTCGTGTGTTCCGCTTGAACATCGAGCAATTGAAGCGGATCATGCCCTCGCCGGAAGCGAATACGAGACTGTTCATCACCGGCCTCCCCAATTACATGAACGTATTCGACTTTGGCCCCTGCCATTCGGTCCGGCTGGCGTATCGTCAGCGTGGAATGGATTGCGTCATTTACAAGAGCCCTGAAGAAACCAGGAAACTGTTTGATGCGCACTCCGGCCCGAAGCTTCTGCTGTTCTACAAAGATGGAGAGATCAAGGCCGCCGAGTAATTAACCTTGGAGGAGACTCTTTAGGTTTAGGCAATTCGAGGCCAGCCTGGCGAAGACGAGGTGAGCGGGTTCCGCCGATTATCGCGGAGTCATGTCGTACAGGACGGCCGCCTCGCCCTTGGTGGCGATGGCGTTGTCGAAGAATTTGACGATCTTGTCGCGCCGCGCCAGCAAGCCTTTGATCTCCTGATCGGTTACGTAGGGCTTCAGTTCCCGCAGCGCGGCGAGGTCGAGCTTGCGAAGCCCGGCGAGTAATTTCCGGTCGCACTTGACCAGGTTCTTCACTTCCTGCAGATCGGTCCTCATCCGGAATGCCCGTGTGTGGTCGATCATCCAGATCTGCCACTGCTTGGTGTCGACCATCAGGTTCTGGAGGTTGCGGTCCGTATTGTAAATCAACTGGTCGAACACGCGCACCACGTACATTTGGCGGTTCCACCTATCCTGGTCGGGTGGTTCCAGGCGCTTCTTCTTGCGGTCTCCTTCCATAATCGTGTCGTCGAGCCACCAGGTGACCGCCGAG
>JBGPHB010000397.1:0-5314 GCA_041484155.1 Bryobacteraceae bacterium | reverse complement strand
GGCTGATGACGAAGCTCGCCCTGTCGCCTCTGCCGGTGGCGTTGGTGCAGACCGCGACCACCTTGCCGGTGTTCCTGCTCGGATTGCCAGCGGGGGCGATTGCGGACACAGTGAATCGCCGCCGCTTGTTGATTTTTAGCCAGTCCTGGATGCTGGCCTCAGCGGCGACGCTCGGTACATTGACGCTGGCTGGGGTGATCGGGCCGTGGTGGCTGCTGGCCCTGACGTTCGCGCTGGGCCTGGGATCGGGGATGAACGGGCCGGCCTGGGCGGCGGCGATTCCCGAACTGGTGTCGCGCGAGGAGCTGGCTTCGGCGGTGGCGCTCAACGCGGTGGGCTTCAACATTGCGCGCGCAGTGGGTCCGGCGCTAGGTGGGTTCGTGATGGCGGCGAGCAACGCCGGGGTTGTGTTTCTGCTGAACGCGGCCTCATTTCTCGGCGTCATCGTGGTTTTGTGGCGATGGCGATATGCACGGCCGCAATCGGACGACACGGACGCCGGCCTCCATCAGGCGATGCGCCAGGGTTTACATTACGTGCGCGACACGCCTGCGTATCACGCCGTGCTGGTACGCACCGGTCTATTCTCTTTCGCCGGAAGCTCGCTATGGGCCATGCTGCCGGTGGTGGCGAGCTCGGGACTCGGGAGCACGGCGACAGGCTACGGGATTCTGCTGGGCTGCCTCGGCGCGGGATGCGTGATCGCCGCCACGCTTCTGGCCCCGCTCCGCTCGCGCTACTCGCCGGATCGCCTGGTGGCGTCAGGCGTCGTGCTGTTCGGCGCGGCAACCATAGCGCTTGCGGTCATCCGGCAGTTCACGCTGGTGTCGCTGGCGATGCTGGTGGGCGGCATGGCCTGGATTACCGTAATGTCCACCTTCAGCGTGTGCGCGCAGATGGCTCCACCGGCGTGGGTGCGGGCGCGCGCGCTGGCCGTGTACCTGATGGTGTTCCAGGGCATGACGGCGGTAGGCAGCGGCGTCTGGGGAGCGCTCGCTGGCCGCATCGGAGTGCGCGGCGCGCTGCTGGTTTCCGGCGCTATGCTGCTGGTCGCGCTCGCCAGCGGCGGGCGGCTGTCGCTTTCGCCTAAAGTGGTGGAAGCACCCGATACCGTAGTATTTTGAGGAATGTCCTTCGAATCCACGTTTTGCAGCTGCACGGCCGACAAGCTTGCGGAATTCTCCGAACGCATTGAGACCTGCGTCGGCAAGCTGACGCCGGAACAGATCTGGGCCCGTCACGGAGAGAACGAGAACGCCATCGGGAACCTGATGTTGCATCTGGAAGGTAACGTCCGTCAATGGATCCTCAGCAGCATCGGAGGCGAGCCCGATGCGCGAGCCCGCGATGCTGAGTTCGCGGCCCGAGGCGGCGCTGCGGTCGCCGATTTGAGGGAGCGCCTGCGCTCGACCGTCGCTAAAGCCGTGGCTCTGATCCGCACTCTTCCTCCGGAACGGTTGGCCGACAGGATGACGATACAAGGTTACGACGTTACCGTGCTCGAAGCGATCGTGCACGTGATCGAGCATTTCTCCGGACACGCCGGCCAGATCATCTTCGCCACCAAGCTTTTGACAGGCGAGGATCTGGCGTTCTATGCGCACTTAAGTGCGGCGAAGTCGCACCATGAAAAGACGCGGTAGAAGGCCTATACTCGGAATTGTACGGGAGCGTTAGATGACCATTACCCTGCGGCCAGAGCAGCAGCAACTCATCGCGGACGCACTCCGGACGGGTGCATTTAAGAGCCCAGACGAAGTGATTGAGCGCGCGCTGCAGATTTTTCAGTCGCAGGAAGAGTGGCTGCTTGAGAATCGGCAGGCGATTGATGCGAAGATCCGGCGGGGAATCGAACAGCTCGACCGCGGCGAGGGAGTCCCTGAGGACGAGCTGGATGCTCATCTCGCTCGCCTGAAGACCCAGAGGGAATGAGGCGATTCGTCCTCGCACCGGATGCGGCCCTGGACTTGGTCGAGATCTGGCAGTTCATCAAAAGGGAAAGCAGTAGGACAACCGCCGACCGCGTGGAACGGATCATCCGCGGTAAGTGCGTTCTTCTTTCCGGCACGCCGGGGGCAGGCCACTCGCGTCAGGATCTGACCTCAGCTCCCGTACGGTTCTTCCCGGTCTATGAGTATTTGATTGTTTATCGCCCTGAGACGAAGCCCTTACATGTGGTTGCCATTCTGCATGGCAATCGCAACCTGAAGCGCGTTCTTCGGGATCGTCTTTGACAAGTTTCGATCGTGGTTTCGAAGAGGCTACGGTACCGGCTTCATCGCTGAGAAAATCGAATCGCCCCAGGCAAGTCGGCTTCGACTTAGGCGCCTTGCTGACACGATTACTCGTATCGCAACGCTTCCATCGGGTCGACCGAGGCGGCTCGACGCGCCGGCGCCAGGCAGGCCAACCCCGCCACAATCAGCAGCAGCAGCGTGACGCCGCCCAGAATGAGCGGGTCGCGCGCACTTTCCGTCACCCACTTCGACGCAAGCCTGTCAAAAAGCAGGCTCAGCGCCACGCCGGCCACTACGCCGGCTCCCACATTCACCGACGTCGCTGACAATACGATTCCAACCACATTTCCAGGCCGGGCTCCGAGCGCCATCCGGATCCCGAACTCATTGGTCCTGGTCGCAACGCTGTACGACACCACGCTGTAAAGGCCGGCCGCGGCCAGGATCAGCGCAAGGACGGAAAAGACTCCAAACAGCGAAGCCACGAGCCGCTGCTGGGCGTATTCGCGGAGCCCGGTGATCCATGCCTCCAGGTCGCGCACCCGCATCGCCTGCTGGTCCTTGTCGACTTGGACAAGCTGCTGGCGCACACCGCGAAGAATCGAAAGCGGAGGCACACGGGTGCGCACCAGAGTCTGGGTGAACATCTGCATACGGAGCGAATACGGCACGTAGACCGACGGCTTGATGGGATTGCGCAAGCCGTCGTTGCGAGCGTCGGCCACAACGCCCACGATCTGGATCCATCCGTCGCTTCCGGGCGACGCGGGCGAATACGGCGGCTCGCCTTTCATTCCGGGGATCTTCAATTCATGGCCGATCGCGTCCCCGTTCGGCCAGTATTGCCGCGCCATGGTCTGATTGATCACCGCGAGCGGAGCCCCACGCATGGTTTCGGCGTGATCCCAGATGCGCCCCTGGGAGAGAGGAATGTGGAGCGCGGGAAAATACTCGGGGCTGATGAAGTTCAGCCGGACGGCTGGTTTCTCCGCCGAGCCGCGGCCTCCAATTTCGATCTGCCTGTCGAAACCATTCGACGGCGGCGTGGCGTTGGTCGAGATGCCGGCCACCTCTACTTCCGGCATGGTGGCGATCCGGGCGCGAAGTTGCTCGAAGTATTCGACCCGCTCCTTCCAGGTGGGGTACGTATTGTCGTGCACCGGAATGGGCACCGACATGGTCTGTCGCGGATCGTAGCCGAGGTCGGTATTCATCAGGCGCAGGAAACCTTTGCCGGCCGCGCCGGCGGCGGTCAGCATGAGCAGGGTCAAGGCTACTTGCGCGGCCACCATCGCGCGGTGTGTGCGCTTGCCGTGCGCGCTTCCCATGACTCGGCGCGCGCTCGCCTGCATCACCCGCCCCAGGTCCGGCCGCGAGAGTTGAAGCGCCGGAGAGACGCCAGACAGCAGTGCGGTGATGACCGCGAGTGCCGTGCTGAACAGCAGCACTGGCAAATTCATCTCGATCACCGACTCCGCCGGATAGGAATTCTCCGGCACTACGGCGGCGATGAACGCAAGCCCCTTCCAGGCGAACAGGACACCGAGTGTCGCGCCGGCCACGGCGATCGCCAGAGATTCAGTGAACAACTGCCGGATAATCCGGCCACGGCCGGCTCCCAGGGCGGCGCGCACGGCCAACTCATGCTGCCGCTGCGCGCCTCGCGCCAAAAGCAGGATCGAGACGTTCGCGCAACCGATCAGAAGGAGCGACGCCACTGCGCCAAGTAACAGGTAGAGCGCCGATTCGAGCGGCTTGGCCCAGACGTCGCTGATGCTGCGCAGGCTTACTCGTGCGCCTTCGGGAAACCGGTCCGGGTTCTGCCTGCGAAATTCATCGATGAGCGGCTGCAACTCGGCGTTCGCCTGTTGGATCGACGCTCCCGGGCGAAGCTTGAGGCCGACGCCCATATAGTTCTTGGGATCGCCCGTAGTTTTGAGTGGCAGGTAAACATCGGCCTCGCGCCAAAAGCAGGATCGAGACGTTCGCGCAACCGATCAGAAGAAGCGCCGCCACCGCACCGAACAGCATGTAGAGCGCCGGTTGCAGCGGCTTGGCCCATACGTCGGTAATACTGCGCAAGTTCACCCGAAAGCCATCCGGCGGAAACCGGTCCGGCGTTTGCTTGGCGAACTGTTCCATGATCGGCTGCAGCTCCGCGTTCGCTTGTTGGATCGACACTCCGGGGCGAAGCTTCAGCGTGACGCCGAGGTAGTTCTTGGGGTCGGAGGTGGTCTTAAGCGGCAGGTAAATATCGGCCTCACGCCACCGGAATCGCAGCGGCATCACGCCCACGATCCGATAGGTCTTGTGGACAAGCTGAATCGTGCGCCCGACGACCTCCGGATCGCCCGAAAAGTATCTTTGCCAGAACCGGTAGCCGAGCACGACGATCGGTTCCGGGTCCTTCCCCGGGAGGGCGTCTGACGGGATCATCCAGCGGCCCTTCAGCGCCGGCGTCCCCCAATGACCGGGAGCGTTCGGCGTGATGTAGGCCGCCACCACGTCTTCCGGCAGGTCGCTGTCAGTGGTCGTGAGGTTCCAGCCGTCCTGCCCGACTACGCTCTCAATCGATTTGGCCTGACGAATCAAATCCACTTGCGGGGTATTCAATCCCGAGAACCGCCTCCTGCCGGCCTTGTCCAACATCGAGAATTCCATCATGCGGTCGGAACCCGTGTAGGGCCACGGGTCGATCAGAATCGCATAGATGACGCTGAAGACGGCGCTAGTGGCGCCTATTCCGAGCGCGAGCGACAGCACCGCCGTGAGAGTGAATCCCGGCCGCCGCCACAATTCGCGAGCGGCGTAACGTGAGTCGGACGCAAAGGAGTGCATGATTTTCATTAGACTCCCAACTGGCGTCTAGGTTAGCCTCTAACCCCGTCAGAAGGTGTAAGGAATTCGTTCAGCCCGCTCCCTTACGGTCGCGGTTCGGTATCGGCAGCCTGCGCAATCAGCCGCTTACCGAACCGCGACCGTAAGGGAGCGGGTTGAGGGGACAAAAGAGGACAATTCCTTACAGCTTCTCAGGGCGGGGTTCAGTGGGCGGGTTGCAACCTTGATCACGACGAGGC
>JBGPHB010000396.1:0-5319 GCA_041484155.1 Bryobacteraceae bacterium | reverse complement strand
TTCGCGCACCATCAACATTAACTGCTCTTTGGCGAAATCCGAGTCGACTAGCGCCAGCGGCACGCAGTGGAACGCCAAGTCCCACGCGGCATACCACGGGTACTCCCACTTGTCCGGCATCGAAATAACGTCGGCGTTGTAGAGATGTCCCCATTCGTGGTTGCGCCCGCCGTTGCGCGAGTCGGGCGGCGACGGCTGTCCGGGATCGCCTTGCAGCCAATCGCGGACCACGTAGTGATAGAACTGCTTGGACCACAGAAGACCGCCGAATGATTGGCGCATCACGTTGCGGCTATCACCGGAGAGGTGTTCCGGTATCACGGTCTGGTAGAACTCGTCGGCCTCTTTTTGGCGCTTGGCGAAGGTGCGGTCGAATTCTCTTCCGACCAGACTGTCTCCGGGCAGGTCCGTCAGGCGAAGGCGGACGGTCGCGGTCTCTCCTGCGCCGACCGTGATTTTGTAGTGGGCGGCGGCTTTGGTTCCACGGTGCTCCGGATTCACTGCGTCGGCTGCTCCGCCGACGACGAAATCGTTGAACCCGTCTTTTGCGTAGCGGGATCCGTTGTCTTGACTGTAGAGCCGCCGCGTGTTGGTGTCGTTCTCGGTGAAAAGAAGCTCGGGGGTCCCTTCGCAAACCAGACGGCGGTTCGCGTAATGCGACTCCTGGAGTTGGATGTTGCCGTCTGGAGTCGCGTGCAGCGCCGGACGATGTGTCCGGCTGCCCCACGACCAGGTGTTGCGAAACCAAAGCGTGGGCAACAGGTGCACCTCCGCGGCTTCCGGCCCGCGATTCGCGGCGGTGATCTTGATGAGAATGTCTTCCGACGAGCCCTTGGCGTACTCGACGAAGACGTCGAAGTACCGGTTGTCGTTGAAGACGCCCGTATCCATCAGCTCGAACTCGCGCGCTTCCCTGCCCCGATTGCGGTTTTCGCGGATGAGCTGCTCGTACGGGTACTCGGCGTGCGGATACTTGTACAGATACTTCATGTAGGAATGCGTGGGGGTGCTGTCGAGATAGAAGTAGCACTCCTTGCAGTCTTCGCCGTGGTTGCCCTCGTTCCCGGTCAGGCCGAAGAGGCGCTCCTTCAGAATCGGGTCGCGGCCGTTCCAAAGGGCGAGGGAAAAGCAGATGTATTGATGGCGGTCGGAGATGCCGGCGATCCCGTCTTCATTCCAGCGGTAGGCTTTCGAACGGGCGTGATCGTGGGGCAGGAATTCCCAAGCGGTGCCGTGCTCGCTGTAATCTTCGCGGACGGTTCCCCAGGCGCGCTCGCTGAGGTAGGGGCCCCAACGCTTCCAGTGCGCCTTCTTGTCTCGGGTTTCTTCGAGTCTTTGTTCCTCATCAGTCACGGGATTTGCTCCTTGCGAGTATAAGGACTCGATAGGTGGAAACTATTCCGTGTGGAGCAAATAAAGCAGAAAGAATGCAGGCCGGGGCCTGCGTTACATCAGTCGATCAACCACCTGCGACTGCCGTAACGCAGGCCCCGGCCTGCAATTGGTTTCTGCCACCGCTGCTAAAGCTCGAGGGTTTTTAGGAAACCTTTAACCGCCGGGGCCATGGATAACATCATCTCGCTGTTCTTGTCTTGCGGCAGATCGGAGACGAAGTAGACCAGGTAATCGCGGCTCTCAAAGGCGGTCATCGCGAAGCGCTGTACGCCGGCCTGATAGACGGGGATACCCGACCGCACCAGAGCAGGCAGCAGTCCTTGGGCATCAAAAGACTCCCCGTCGCCCTTGCGGGTGATCATCAGGGAAAGCAGATGCGAATCGTTCATCAGGGAGAGGTGAATGAATCTGCGGCCGTGATAGCGGCACTGGTGGGCCAGCATCATGCGGTAGTCTTCAGGTACCTGGCTGCGCACGATGGGAATCAGTTCGGAATACTGCGGCCCCATTTTCGCGACAAGCTCTTCGGCCCTGGGAGCATCCTTCGGATATTTTCGGAATACCGAGCAATGGATGTGATCGCCAAGCCCCACCTGCATCAGAGATGCCACCTTGCTCGAGACGGAAGCAATATAGGATTCCTGGGAATTCCGCGTGAACCGCAGGTGCCCGAACTGGTAGGCGATCAGGACGCCGACCAGGATCGCAGCCGCGGCCGCCGCCGGCACTAACCGGAAGCCCCAGCGACGCGGGCGTTCCGTGGCGCGAATTTGGCTGCGGGTGCGTACTTCGAGAAACGGGGGCGCCGCGACGCTCCGGACCGCTGCTTTTAATCGTTCGTTCATGGGGGGCTCAGTTTTCAAGCGCTCCTAGCACACCCTTCACGCCGGTGGCCATGGCGAGCAGCACTTGTGTGTTCTCCTGCTGCGGAAGATCGGAGACGAAGTATACCAGGAAATCCCGAGTCTCAAAAGCCGTCATTGCGAAGCGCTGCACGCCGGACTGGTACATGGGGATTTCGGATTCGACCAGCGCCGGCAGCAGGCCCCCGGCAGCTAAGGATTCGCCTGCGTTCCTTCGCGTGATCACCAGCGATAGCACATGCGAATCATCTTCAAGCGAAAGGTGCACAAACCGGCGACCGTGATAGCGGCACTGATGGGTAATCAACAGTTTGTAATCAGCGGGGATCTGGCTCTGTACGACGGGGATCAACCCGCGGTATTCGGCCGGCAGCTTCAGCGCCAACGTTTCGACCGGCGGAGCATTCTTGGGATACTTGCGGAACACCGAGCAATTGATGTGATCACCCAATGCCGGCCGCATCAGCGAAACCAGCCGATCGGAGACCGCTACGATGTAGGACTCCTTCGACCCCTTGGTCAATCGCAGGTGACCTTGCTGATAAGGAACCAGGATTGCGATGCAGACGGCGGCAGCGGCCGCTACGGGAACCAGCCACGAGACGGAACGTTGCCCGGCGCCGATGCGGCTGCGGATGCGCGCCTCGAGATACGGCGGCACCGGGAAGCGATGGACGGCCACTTTCAGGCGTTCGTTCAGTTGCGGGGCTTCCGTCATACCGCTTGCCCCCTGCCGATTCCGTAGGATTTCGCTACTTCGGCGAGCTCCTCCTTTAAGAGCTTCCTGCCCCTGCTGAGGCGCGACATCACCGTCCCGATTGGGATCGACAGGATGTCGGAAGCTTGTTTGTAGGCGAACTCCTCCACATCCACCAGCAGAACCACGGCGCGAAAATCCGCGGGGATCGCGTCAAGCGCCGCCAGGATGTCTTCGTCAGTCAAGCGCTCCGGGATCGGCTGTGCCGCCACGAGGTTGGCTTGGATGAACTCCTCAGTTTCCTTCAGTTGTGGGAACCGGAACCACTTGCGACGGTGATGATTGACGCAATGGAAGAGGATCTTGAACAGCCAGGCCCGGCAATTCGTGCCCGGTTCAAACCGTGAAAACGATTTCCAGGCTTGCAGATAGACTTCCTGGGTGACGTCCTCCGCTCGGGCCTGTTCCCCCAGAATCCGTGTCGCCGTACGGAAGATGTCATTCATGTGAGGCATCGCCTCGGCTTCAAAGCGCTCCGCCGCAGTCCCCGCCGTGGCGGCTTGGGTCAGGTTCCGCTCCAGCCAGTTTTCGGCAGCGTTGGAAACTTCCATACTGCATGGTAATGTCCGGCGCCCGACAGTTTATTCCCACTCGCGCTATTTTTTGTCGTCGCGGCTAACTTATTGAACCTAAGAGATCAGTCCACTAAGTGCCGATCGCATTCTGCGATGGCGGACTCCGCTTGCTTCAGGCGGCGGGCAGTTTCTGGCGTTCGTGGCTCCCGGTGTTTCCATCGAGCCAGGTTCTTCTGAAAGAAGAGTCGCGCCCAGCCGTAGTGCCGATTGGCAAGGAGCATCCGGCCGTAGAGATGATCGAGATCGGATGCCGCTTCCATCGCGGCCAAGGTAGGTCGCGGGACCGAAAGAATGCGGCTCATCAGGGGCTGCCCGTTCACGATGATTGCGGCTGCTTGATCGGCCTTGCCGTTTTGAAAGAGAGTCTCCGCCTCGCGGTTCATCCCGGCAAGCTGCTCCACGGTCTGGCTGTACCAGTCTTCCTCGGTTGGGTCATGGCTGGAAGAATCCAGAGGCGCATGAGCAGATCCGCAACCCGTGAGAATTGCGGCAGTGATCATGGGAAGGAGGCGCACTGAACTCAGCATAACCGCTAAAGAGAACACTTTGTCGCGGCGGCGAGCGTTATCGCGGTCGCGCAGTCCGGTCAGCGTGGACAGTGCGATCGTGAAGGCCTTTGGAAAACCGCGTCAAAAGTGCCGGCGACGTTCAAGATCTAGGTTCCTGATCCGGCCACTGGACAGGGATTCATCGGCATGATGAAGGAAAACGATATTACGATGCGCTCGTCGAAAGCAATGGCAACGCAGCCGCTTTCGCCGAGGACAAATGGGCGCGATGGGCTGCCACCATCCGCTGTTCACCAGGACCTTGAACTACATCAAGAGGATTTAACCACGGCCGTGTGGAGATCGTCGATGTGGAGATAGGCCTCGTGCTCGGACTTTCGCAGTTCCGGCATCCCATGGAAGAGAAGACGCTCGAGATTGTGGGCGTACACGGAGTCCTGCCGGCTGCGCATGTCTAGATTCGGGGCGGCAAGATCCACGAGATCGAGGCGATGGGTTTCATGACGCCCTATAACTCGAAGACCGGTTGAGAAGGCCAGGTGGGGAAATAGGCTTCGCGCTTACCGTGCTTTCCGCCGGGGAAAGGCGGGCGGTACTAGATTTCCTTCGATCGCACCCAGGCCCGGCGCGTTCTGCCCTAGGTCGACCGGCAGGACGAAGCCGATGCGATTTTTCTTCGCCGGCACGGGCGCCAGTATCTTGCGAACGTGGTCGAACAAGACGCCGATTTGACGGTCGTGATGCGCCACCTTCCGCGCCAGGTCTCCGTTGGTGGCCAGTATTTCTCGAAGACGTACGAATGCCCTCATGATCCCGATGTTGACTTCAACCGCGCGCTTGCTGCGGAGGACGCCAGACAGCATCGCGACGCCCTCTTGAGTGAATGCACGCGGGGTGAAGCGTGGGTCACGGTGTTTTTGGGAACCGGTCACAATTTGTGACCGGTTCAGGACGGCTGTTTCCGCCAGCGAGAGGCGGAACATGAAATCCTCGGGGAAACGCTCTTCGTTGCGGGTAACCGCCTGGTTGAGAGTTTTGGTTGAAACGTGATAGAGTGTCGCCAAATCGAAATCGAGCATCACCTTCCAGCTCCGGACCAGATAGATCCGGCTCGCGATGTGTTCGATAGGAATGATACTCAGCGCCTTGGATCTGGCCATGATGTCTCCCTTTGTTGTGCAAATGTTCGAATGCGCGTATCAATACAGTCGCTCGGAGAC
>JBGPHB010000395.1:0-5331 GCA_041484155.1 Bryobacteraceae bacterium | reverse complement strand
GGTCGGCCCCAAGCCGGGGGGAGGTCGGCCCCTGGTCGGCCTCACGAAACCCCCATAAATACTGCACCAAATGGCGTTTTAAGGCCCGAAGCTCAAAAACGCATAGCTACGGGGGCGTGATGAACACAATCGTACGTAGCCCTACCATGGTGGCCATGCTGGGAAAACATCTGGTGGCTCTGGCGGCGAGGAATTACTCCCCGTACACCATCCGCAACCGCCGCGTGCACATCGGCTTTTTTCTCGACTGGTGCGCCGAGCGCTCGATCAACGAGCCCGTGGACGTCACCCGGACGGTTCTGGAAAGCTACCAGCGCTATTTACTCCACTATCGAAAATCCAACAACGAGCCGCTGAGCTTCCGCAGCCAGCATGCGCGCCTGGTTCCGCTACGTGTCTGGTTCAAGTGGATGGCGCGCGAGCATTATCTGCTCCACAACCCCGCGAGCGAGCTTGAGTTGCCGCGCACGGGCCACCGGCTGCCGAAAGCTGTTCTGTCGATCGACGAAGCGGAGCGCGTGCTCGCGCAGCCCAACGTCGCCGATGTCCTCGGCCTGCGCGATCGCGCGATTTTGGAGACGCTCTACTCGACCGGAATGCGCCGCCTAGAGCTCGCGACCTTAAAGCTCCACGACCTCGACCTCGAGCGCGGGACACTGTTCATCCGTCTTGGAAAAGGCCAGAAGGACCGTATCATTCCGATCGGCGATCGCGCCGCGCGCTGGATGGCGAAGTATCTCGAAACATCGCGCCCTCACCTGGCGAGCGAGCCCGACGACCGGACCGTCTTTCTCTCGAATGCAGGCGAGACGATGACACTGGACTATCTCACGCAACTGGTCGCCACCCACGTCGACGCAGCCGAACTCGGCAAGCGCGGCGCCTGCCACCTGTTCCGCCACACCATGGCGACGCTGATGCTCGAAGGCGGCGCAGATATCCGGTTCATTCAAGCCATGCTCGGCCACGCCGACTTGAAGACGACCCAGATCTACACGCAGGTGTCCATCCGCCAGCTTCAGGAGATCCACCGCGCCACGCATCCAGCGAAACTGGAACGGAAGCCGCCGAAGGACGTATGATCGAAGATATGGCGCAAGTCCACATAACCGAAGCCGAACTGGCGCGCGATCTGCACGCGGTGCTGGAGAAGGTCCAGCAGGGCGCCGAGGTTGTGATCGAGCAGAACCGTCTTCCCGTAGCCGTGCTGCGAGCCGCGGGACCGCGGCGGCGCAAATTATCGGAGATCGCGGCTTCGCTTTCGGAGCACTCAACCGCGACCGTTGATCCGGACTTCGCGGCCGATGTTCAGGAGTTCATCGACAACCATCGCGAGCCGCTGAACGCACCGGAGTGGGACTAGCCGCGCGTGGGCATCGTTCTGGATTCCACCGTTGTAATCGCGGCGGAGCGCAGCGGAAAAAATCCGCGGGGGGTGATCGAAGATCTCACCGCCAGCGTGGGCGACACGGAAGCGGCGCTGTCCGTGATTACGGTGATCGAGCTGGCGCACGGAATCGAACGGGCGAACTCCGTGGAACGCCGGACCACGCGCCAGCGTTTCCTTGATGAGCTACTTCAGGAGATCGCGATCGAGCCCGTCACCGTGCCCATCGCGTTTCGAGCGGGCCAGATCGACGGCGAGCTTGCCGCGAGAGGCTTGCGCGTCGCTCTGGGCGATCTGCTCATCGGAGCGACCGCTCTGCACCTCGGCTTCGAAGTGGTCACGGACAACGTCCGCCACTTCAAGATGATCCCGAACCTGATAGTGAAACAGCTCTGAAGAAAAATAGGAGCGTGCGCCGGCATCGGCCAAAAAGCGGCCTCAGACCGGCACACGGTTGAGTCTCTTGATGGCCTCCCGGCAGGTGGAAGGCCGGCGCCGCGCAGGATGCCTCTGACATAAGAGGCCCGTTGCGCCGAAGCTGAAACCCCGCTGCGTTCGCTGCGCTCGCTTGCGGCAGCTTCCGCGAACGGGGTCTTATGTCATCGGCGGGGCGCGCCGCCGGCGTCTTTGTTTAACTCACTGAGCAGCGGCGGCCGGAACCCCGCGCCCGCCACTGCCTCGGTCACCGCGCAGGCCTTCGCGCGGCTCGCTGCGCTCACCTCCTCGGCCTACCCGCGCGGCAAGGTAAGCACTCTAAGCGCGCCCCCTTCTCCTCTGGCAACCCTTTCACAACCGTGCTCGGCGTCAAGGGTTCGCTGCGCCGCTGACGCTCCCTTGACTCCTCCGCGCGGTTGCGAACAAACCGTTCTGGCTATGGAGAAGGGCGCGCTCCGATCCGGCGCTACAATGGCAGCAGTGATCTCAGCGGCTAAAACTAAAACTGTTTTCCCTTTAGCCGCCTTTTTCCATCTAACCGAAAACTCGCGTCTGGGCCATCAACTTCCCACAGCCGAACTGTACCCAGGCGCCGGCCTCGCTATCTCCAACACCGCATCAGGCTTGCAAGCTTTCTTGTACGACGAACGCAGAAGATCCCGTTGTTCCGGACAAGATCGGGACCCGGAGACGGCGAGTCAGAACTCGCTCGCGGGTTTGGATTGGTTCCGCGCGCGATATATGAGCAGCGCGCAGGGTCGGTTCCAGAGCGTGGATCCGGGGAATGCGGGAGCAAATCCCGGCGATCCGCAGTCGTGGAACGCTTATTCGTACGTCGGCAACAATCCTCTGTCGTACACGGATCCGTCCGGCGAGAGCTGGTTTTCCATATTCGCCGGGGTTGTCGCGGGCCTTGTTACAGGGAACCCTGCCGTAGGAGGCTTGGTCTATGGGGCATTCACATCACTTGAGAACGTCGCCAATGGACAACCGCCCCTGGTGTTCGGATCTTCTTTCAACTCGGGGGACTTGTTCGGATGCGGCGGACCGTTGGGGAATTGCAAGACGCTGGGAAGCAACCCTTGGAGCGAGAATTCGGGCCTCGGAAGCGTTCGGGACCCAGACAGATTCATCATGGACTATAATTCCGCCGCCCACGGCACCATGACTGTCGGTGCCGCGATTAACGCCGGTTGGAGTATCGACGATGCCATGAGCTTCGCGGGGAGCGTTCAGGGGGTCGATTTTTGGCGGGGGTCGCAGAGACACGACCCAATGCACGAGCACTGGCACGCCACGGCAGCGCCCGGGGAGTCGTGCACCGCTGCGTATGCCGGTGCCATTGGGACTGTACGTGATGCGACCGCGAGGGCGCAAGCGGGAGACCGAAGCGCGGCTGCCTTGGCGCTTCACACCATCGAGGATTCATACGCCGCCGGTCACCAGTACAAGATTTACTCCGGGGGAGTTATTCCATCGAGGGCCCACAGAAGGGCTGATGAAACTGGCGCCTCTGGCTATTCGGACGCTCAGGCTGCTGCTACACGATATTTGGACGGCACGATGCAGAGCCCGGAATCCTATCTTTTCCGGCCGACTAACTGCAGGTTAGGAAGGCGCGAACAAGATGACAACATCGGGCGGTCGCATGCAATCCATAATCGCAGTCTGGTGGTGGACATCGATTCCGTATTCGCTGCTGTTCGCGTTATGGGTCGTAATATTTCGCCCTACCCAGGGCTTGTTGGCCCATGTCCTGCTGCCGCTCCTGAGCCTTTTTGAGATTACCCTATGGTCTTCGGCTGCATGGACCGTGCTGACCATCGCAACAACAATCATTGCACGCTCAGCCTTCTTGACGACAAAGAACAAAGCGATGCTCGTGCTAGGACTAGCCAGCTGCGCGCTTGGTATTTACGCGGAATTGGCCGGATGAGAAACAGGGCTTCCGCGTTGTGGATCTCTCATGGGGTTCGCAACGCAGTGACTGGCACGCTCACCCCTCCGGCCGTCAGGTGATCTACAATTTGGACAGTGCCGACCGCGTCTCTTCGGTGCAGAACGTGCCGGGTGGAGGCAATTACGCGAGCATCAGCTACACTGCTCTGGGCGGGATCGACACCATGACCATGGGCAACACTGTGATGCAGAGTGTCACCTGGAACGACCGGCTGCAGCCCACGCAGCTTCAGGTGAACAAGGGTACCCAGAATCTCCTCACGCTGGGATTCTTCCCTTGTCCAAGCAGTACCGCTGCCAACTGCACGACGGGAAACAACGGCAGTCTCCAATCGCAGAGCATTAGTTTTCCAGCGCTGAACGGCGCTCCGGCATTGAATGTGACGCAGGCTTACAGCTATGACCCTACAGCTATGACCCGTCTGGCATCGCAATCCTACGGCTATGTTGGGAACGGAAACCGATATGTGACCCAACAGGGCGCGAGTCTTGCGTCGCTCACACCGGAGACGCCGATAGCCCCCAGTTGGTACTCGAGTACAAACCGGATCAACACCTGGACCTACGACCCGGCCGGCAATGTCACCAACATGAACGGCGCCCCAGCCAGGAGCTTCACCTACGACGCGGAGAACCGCCAGGTCTCGGCGACCATTGGCGGGGCCACGGCCACTTATTCCTATGACGGAAACGGCTTGCGGGTAAGCAAGACGGGGAGCGGCGGGACCACGACCTACGTGTATGATGCGTTTGGAAACCTGGCGGCGGAGTATGGCGGGTCCGGCGCAAGCCCATGCGGCGCGTCGTCGCCGACGTGCTACGTGACCTCGGATCACCTGGGCTCGACGCGGATGCTGACGGATAGTTCGGGTTCGACGAATGTCCGCCGCTATGATTACCTGCCGTTCGGGGAAGAGATTCTGGCGGGGCCCAGCGGGCAGGTACGCACGACTGGGATGGGTTACTCTTCCAGTCCGGATGGCTTGATCGAGAAGTTCACGGGCCAGGCTCGCGACGCCGCTGATTCGAACTCTCTGACTGGCCTGGATTGGTTCCGGGCACGCTACCTGAGCAGCGCGCAGGGACGGTTTCAGAGCGCCGATCCGGGTAACGCCGGGGCGAATCCCGGCGATCCGCAGACGTGGAACGCTTATTCGTACGTCGGCAACAATCCGCTGTCGTACACAGACCCGGATGGCGAAAGCTTCTTCTCTGTCTTCGCAGGAATCTTCGCGGGGCTTGGGACGTTCCTTTCCACCGGCAACCCAATCGCTGGCGCGCAGGTAGGAGCTACCGTGGCGGGCGCGTTCCAATCACTTGAGAATATCGCCAATGGGCAACCGCCGCTGGTGTTCGGGTCGTCTTTCAACTCGGGTATGTCGGACCCGACGTTGTACGAGATCCTGAGCTTCGACCAACTAGCGACGCGCGTCGCACACGCCTTGGTCTCTTGAACCGCAGCGTGACGCGGTTGTGCCGCGAACCGCTACGCGGGGCCCACGCCCGCACGTGGACCGCGCTGCTCTGGTCTGGATACGATGGGTCGGCGT
>JBGPHB010000394.1:0-5335 GCA_041484155.1 Bryobacteraceae bacterium | reverse complement strand
CAGTATCAGCCTGGCCAGCCGGCCGAGTACAGCATCGACGTAACCGGCGCCGACGGCAAGCCGGCGCCGCGCGCGGAGTTCAGCCTGGGAGTGGTGGACGAAGCCCTCTACGGCGTGCGGCGGGACTCGACGCAAAATATCCTGGCATTCTTCTTCGGCCACGACTACAATCGCGTGTCCACGGACAGTTCGCTCGAATACTTCTTCAACGGCGAGGCGGGCAAGCGACGGATGCAACTCGCCGACCTGCGGCCTCGGTCACGGTTGGCGCAGTTGAAGCCGGAGCGGCTGGTTCAACCCAAAGTGAGAAAGGCATTCCCCGACACGACCTTCTGGGCGACCGATTTGGTAACGGATGGCTCGGGACATGCGCACGCAAAAATCGAGTTTCCCGATTCACTGACCACCTGGCGCGCCACCGCGCGCGGTGTCACGCCGGATACAAAGGTGGGCAGCGCGACGCTGAAGACCATCGTCCGCAAGAACCTGATCGTGCGGCTGGCCGTGCCGCGATTCTTCGTGCGCGGCGACGAGGTGCTGATCTCCGCGCTGGTACACAACTATTTGCAGGACGCCAAGATGGCTCGGGTTTCGCTGGACGTGAAGGGTCTGGACGTGCTGGAAGGCGCGACCAAGGAAGTGCAGATCCCGAGCCGCGGCGAGGCTAAAGTGGACTGGAAGGTCCGGGCGCAGCAGACGCGCAGCGTTACGATCACGGCCAAGGCGTTGACCAACGAAGAGTCAGATGCGCTGGAGATGGATCTGCCGGTAAATATCCCCGGGGTGAAGCTGGCGCAGTCCAAGGGCGGGTCGATGGCAGCAGGAGGCTCAGCAGCGTTCGACGTCACGTTCCCTGAGAAAGTTGAACCGGGGTCGCGGTCGCTGTCGATCCGGGTGTCTCCATCCATCGCAGGCTCGCTCTTTGGCGCGCTCGACTATCTCACGTCGTTTCCCTACGGCTGCGTCGAGCAAACCATGTCGAGTTTCCTGCCCAACATCGTGGTGAAAGATGCGGTGCGCAGCCTGAACTTGAAAGTCGACCTGGACGAAGCGTCTTTGCAGGAAAAGATTCGGGCCGGTTTGGACCGGCTGTATAGCTTTCAGCATGAAGACGGAGGATGGGGATGGTGGCAAACCGACGAGAGCCATCCTTTCATGACCGCGTACGTCGTGGCCGGGCTGGTGCAAGCCCGCGCGGCGGGAGCGCAGGTCCAGCAAGCCGCGATCGACAAAGGAGTGGCCTGGGTCAAGAAGGATTTCGCGGCGGATCCGAAGCTGGCGGCCGATCTCCGCGCTTATTTGGTCTACTCGCTCGCGGTGGCGGGCCAGGCGGATTCTGCCGCGCTGGGAGAAATCTACAACCGGAAGTCGAGCCTATCGTCGTACGGCATGGCTCTGCTGGGCCTGGCGCTGGAGCAGGCCAAGGACTCGCGCGCCGGAGAAATCGCTGGCGCTCTTGAACAGAGCGCGCAGCAGGACCAGGAGCAAGCCTGGTGGCCGGCTAACCGCGATCCGATGCTGGACTTCGCGGCCGACGTCACGCCGGAATCGACCGCGTACGTGGCCAAGTTTCTCTCGCACCAGCGAAAGGACAGCCCGCTTCTTCCAAAGGCGGCTCTGTGGCTCATGAACCATCGCGACGAGGGTTATTGGTGGTCGTCGACCAAGCAGACCGCCATGGTGATCTACGGTTTGACCGATTACCTGAAGGTCACCAACGAGCTGATGCCGGATCTGACGGCGACGGTGTTCGTGAACGACAAGCCAGTGCTAACGCGCAAGATCACCCAGGCGACCACACTCAATCCGCCGGATCTCACTCTGGACGAAACCAAGCTTCAACCTGGCATGAATCATGTCCGGGTAACCACTTCGGGTGTGGGGCGGCTGTACTATTCGACGCGGGGTGAATATTATTCGACGGATGCCCGGTTGCAAAAGACCGGGACGACATCGTTGAACCTGCTTCGCGACTATTTCCGCCTGGCTCCCGCGAAGAATGGCGATCGCATCGTTTACGATACGATTCCGCTGGAAGGCTCCGTCGCGACAGGAGACCTGATCGCGGTTCGGCTGACGGTAACCGGATCGGAATGGAAATACATGATGGTGGAAGATCCGATTCCGGCCGGCACGGAATTCGTCGAACGCGACAACCTGTATGAGTTGAGGAACCGGCCGCCGTGGTGGGGTTACTTCTTCACGCGCCGCGAGCTGCACGACGATCGCATGGCGATTTTCCAAACCTATTTCCCGCAAGGCCAGCAGCAGTATTTCTACTTGCTGAAGGTTGTCAATCCGGGCGCGTTTCAAGTGAGCCCGGCGCGGGTGGGTCCGATGTATCAGACCGATGTGATGGCAACCACGGAAAGCCGTCGTCTGGATGTGAAGTGATGCGCTCTCTACGTCGGATGACGCTGCTGCACCTGGTCGCCAATGCACTGCTCCTGTGGCTCGGTTACTACTGGCTGGGAGTTGGCGAATCGCGAGCGTCGACGCTGGCGTGGAGCGCGTGCGTCGCTGTCCTTATCGTGGGTCTGGGATGTTGCTCCTATGGCGCCGCACTTGTATATTTCCAGAAGCCGCGCCAACCAGCTTGGCGGACGGCTTTGCGAAATCTTCTCCCACTGGCGATTGCCGTGATTGTGGTTGCTACGATCTACTGGCTGCTGGCTCGATGGGCGGACTACAGCACCAAGCCTGCCTTTCAGATCGCGTCCTACTTGACGCTCAAGTTCCGCACGCCGGTGCGGCCGGCTTCAGTGTTGCGCGTCTTCAACGCCGTGTTGTGGGTGGTGCGATGGGCGGTGCTGCCCGTGCTGCTCCTTCCCATGGCATCGGCGATCGCCGGGCGCGGCTGGAGCGGCTTCCGCGCCATCGGGGCGAACGCTCGCAAGTGGCTTTACTGGATCGAGGTCCCGATACTCCTGCTGTGCGTCTTTTGGATTCCGCTGAAGCTGCTCGGATGGGTGCCGCACGTGAACGGCTTCGGCATGGAAACGGTGAGCTTCACTTTGCGAGCGGTCTTCGCTTACCTGCTCTTTGGAACTGCCTGGCTGGTGCTGGCTTTCGTCACGTCCGGGGGTAAGCCGCGTCTGACCCAATCGAGCACGCTGGCCTCGCCGTAAGTCTGCGCCAGACTCGACACCATCGCCGCGGCTTCCGCGTATGCGCGACGAGCTTTAGCCGCGTCCGCCATCTTAAGCAACTCTGCATCGGAAGGCATGCGCGCGTTGTCCGTTCTTCGCTGCCCTTGGAGGAATCCGACCAGCCCTTCGCGGAACCAAACTGGTAATCCTCGCGCCGCCTGGGACTCCACAAGCACGTGAAGCAGTTCATGGGATAGCGTCGGCTCCAGCGCATCGCGGCTGCGTAACAAGGCAACCGGCTGCAAATGAATCCGCCTGCCCTCAGTGTGTGCGGCGACCCATCCTGGTTCCCCGGTAACATTGCGAAACGAATCCAAATCGGGATAAACGCGGACCTCGATGCCGGCGGGCAGTGGCCATCTCACACGCCCGGAGAGCCCGCGAGCCAGCCGCTCGGCCGTGGCGAGCACGACTCGATCCTGATCCGGCTGGGTGGTCAACAACGACATCGATTCTCCGCCCAGCCGCTTCCACGACAGCCCTTGGCCGGTCAGACCAAGTGCCGTCCCCGGATAGTAAAACGTCAGAATCTCGCGATAAGCCAGACCCGCAAGCCCCATTTGCTCAGCGCCCCGCTGGCACAGTCCCATACCGTGTCCCTCGCCGGTCCCTTCAAAGAGGAGCCGCCCGTTGGAGGAGTGCACTTCGTACTGGTCTCCCCTAACGGTATTCCATCCCAGCTCACGCCCCATGGCGAAGCGAAAGGAGCTGGCGCTAATGCGAATCGACTCCGTACCGCCGGCGAGCATCAATAGGGACGCGCGTCCGGAGGGAGTTCGCTCCGCGATAACGATGCGCTCCAGCATCCGTGGCCCGCGCAAGAGTGATTGGCGAAGCGCCTGCTCGATCTGCCGCGGATCGGCGCTCCAGCGCCAGGGCGACGCAGGGATTCGCGTGCAGTACGAATCGGTGTGGCTCTTGAGGTAAGGCATGGCACCATCCTCCGTGGTCCCGCCGCAGTTTCGCGTGTAGGGCGTGAAGGCGGGCTTCGCCTGGAACCAGAGTAATTCGCCGGCAGTTTCAGCCGCGGCTTTTTCCAGGCGTGGTGTCACGGCGCTGGCGTCCAGTCTCTGGCAGTGTGTCGTGTCGCACAGATCGAAGCCTTCGGCGCTGTGGCGTGCCCGCATGTGCACCGCGTACGTCCGAGCCGCTACTGCCATGGCCTTCAGCGCCTCACCGGATTGAAAAACGCTACTCTCGCCGGCGAGCGCGGCCGCTACATAACGCTCCAACGGGAGTTGGACGATGCTTTCGCCAGTCGCGACCCGCAGCCGAACTTTCACCATCGGCGGCGCCGCAGCGAGCGGCCAGACGAAAAGCAGCAGGACCGCAAGCACCGGCTTCACAGACGCCCCGCGCGATAAGCTTCCAAAATCTGCGACGCAACAGGCGCCGCATCCGATCCTCCCGAGTGTCCGGAAAGCATCACGGTGACGACGACTTGTGCGGCACGGCTGGGCATAAACCCGGCAAACCACGCGATCGAGCCTCCCGCCGCGCTACGAGTGCTTCCGGTCTTGCCCGCGACCGTCGCTCCGGCGACGCGCGCCTGTTGCGCCGTGCCATATTCCACCGCGCCTTCCAGTCCGGCAAGAATCGGTCCGGTTGCACTTAAGGCAAGCTGACGATACGCGAGCGCGAGCTCCAGCGGTGTGATCAACACCCCCGCTTCGCCCAGCGCCTGCATGCGCACCATATCAGGTGTCGTCGCCGGCTCAATCCTTTTTGCGAGGCTCGCCAGTTCGCGGGAGAGCTCGCCCGGATCGAACTGCTCGGCCACTTTGGCAACAAAACAGTTGCAGGAGTACGCCAAGGCCGTGTCAGGGCGAATCGGCGTCACCAGGCGCGGATGAGTGCAGTCGAATCGGCGATTCCCGATGCTCAATCGCGTTGGGCACAAAACCGACGTGTCCGGACGCAACTTCCCACGTTTTAGCAGAGCCGCGAGCACAAATGGCTTCAGCGTCGAACCCGGAGGCATCAAGGTTCTTGCGGCAAGCATCTCGCTGTTGGTTGCAATGAGACGGCGTGTCCGGACATCGAGCAGGAGGGCAGATCCACGCCCGGGATCTAGAAGGCGATCCAAGCTACCAGAGGCCTTCGCGCTCAACGCCCCAATCAAAAGTGAAACTGCACGCCGCCGCAACATGACTGGTTTGTCTCCGCGCTCTCTGCGTTCTCTGCGT
>JBGPHB010000393.1:0-5348 GCA_041484155.1 Bryobacteraceae bacterium | reverse complement strand
GAGAGTCGTACAGCAGGCGCCCGATCAGCGTGGATTTACCGTCGTCCACGCTGCCGGCCGTGGTGAAGCGAAGCAGGGTCTTGCTTTGTTCGTGGGCAAGGAACCGATCAATACTACTCTGCGCGGGCTCGATGTGAGCAGCCATCAGAAATACCCTTCACGTTTCTTGATTTCCATCGAGCCTTCCTGGTCGTAATCGATGACGCGGCCTTCGCGCTCCGAACGGCGGAACGAAATCAGCTCCTCGATGATTTTCGGAACCGTGTCCGCATCGGACCGGATCGCGCCGCTACACGGGCTGCACCCGAGCGAACGCATGCGGCATTTGACCATCTGCGGCTTTTCCCCGGAGAGCGTTTCCACAAAAGGCTGCTCGACCGGGATCAGGCTTTCCCCGCGAACCAGCATTGGCCGCTCAGCCGCGAAGTACAGGGGCACGATGGGAATCCGCTCGAGGTGGATGTAGTGCCACACGTCCAATTCGGTCCAGTTAGAGAGCGGGAAGACGCGAATGCTTTCGCTGGGACCGACGCGGCAGTTGAAGAGGTTCCACAGCTCCGGCCGCTGGTTCTTCGGGTCCCACTGGCCTTGGGCATCGCGAAACGAATAGATTCGTTCCTTGGCGCGAGACTTTTCCTCGTCGCGTCGCGCGCCGCCGAACGCGGCGTCAAAGCCGCCCTCGCGCAAAGCATCCAGCAGCGATTTTGTTTTGAGCAGCCCGCAGCATCGCTGCGTTCCCAGCTTGAACGGATTCGCCCCGTCGTCGAGCGCTTCCTGATTCTTGTGCACCAGCAGCCGCAAGCCCAGGCCCGAAGTGTACGCATCCCGGAAGGTAATCATCTCGCGAAACTTGTAGCCGGTGTCGACGTGCAGCAGCGGGAACGGGATCGGGGCCGGGTGGAAGGCCTTTTGGGCGATCCGTAGCATGACGGAGGAGTCCTTGCCGATCGAGTACAGCATGACGGGACGCTGGAACTCGGAAGCGACTTCCCTAAATATATGAATGCTCTCGGCTTCCAGGATCTTGAGATGGTTGAGGCGCACCACAATCTTAGGGTAGCTGGAATTGGACCCATTGTCAATCGGGTTGGGGGTGAAGGCGGGCCGCGACATACTAAATATACAAAACGAACCCAACGCTCCGCGGTCTAGCCGGAACGCGGGTTCCAGTACCAGAGGTCGCACGGGCGAAACGGCGATATCGCGGCGAGCGGGGGTAAGCGGCTGAAGGGCTAGGCGAGAAGGGGTGAAGGGACGTCGTGACCCAGGCATACGGCACGCATTGCCCGCTATGATGAGAGAGGAGGTTGGCATGAAAGGCCCGGCGATGTACGTCGAGGAACGCAATGGTGGCTACTACGTCGCCTCCACGCGCGTCTCTCTGGACTCGGTGGTTTGCGCATTTCTTCGCGGTCAGTCCCCGGAATCGATCTGCCAGTCTTTCGCACCGCTCACCTTGGAACAGGTTTACGGCGCAATCACGTTTTACCTCGCCAATGAGGATGCCGTTGACCAATATCTCCGGCAAGGCCGCGAGGAACTTGAGGTGCTCCGCCAGGAAGCGCGGCGAAGGAACCCGCTCCTCCACGCGAAGCTGGATGCGGCCAAACGCGAATCGCCGATCCCGCGCCGATGAAGCTGCGCTTCCAGGCGGACTGGGATTTGAACGGCGACATTATCGCCGGAGTTCTTCGACGTGAGCCGGCTATTGATTTCCAGACCGCCTTCGCGGCAGGCCTTTCGGGAGTCCCAGATCCTGAAGTTCTGGCCTTCTCGGCTACTGCTGGAAGACTTCTGGTCACTCATGATCGGCGGAGCATGCCGCTCCACTTTGGTTCATTTGTTGCGACGCGAGCGAGCAGGGGTGTCTTGGTCGTACCTCAAGACATGCCGGTCCGGGAGGCCATTGAGGATCTCATCCTGATCTGGGCCTGTAGCGATGCGCAGGAGTGGGTAAACGTGATCGATTATCTGCCTCTGTGACTGAATGCGACCATTACGCCGAGCGTCTTGCCCGCGAGCTTTTCCTGCCGCTCAACCCCCTTGTTCTGATCCAAGAAGATGTCCATGGTCCGGAGTCCGCGCGACGCGCCAAGTCTACGGGAAGGTCGGAGCGAACAGTAGTTTTCATAGTTCCAAGAGACCAACTCAAGTTCAGCCTGGCGGTTGGTAACCGAGGTTCCGTGACGTTCACAGCAGAAGCATCATTCGTCGAAGTAGTCAAGCCAGACGAGTGACCCGTAGTGACCCGTGACCCAGGACAGGCCCTGCCTAGTCATGGCATGCACGCGGTCTCGAAGCTTTCGTCGCCTGCTACATGCTCGACGAGCCGGTGTTGAAGCTACCGATTCGAGGGCGGTACCGTTTCCATTCACGACTTTGTTGTCAGCCGCGGTTTCCGGGCAACTTCTCCCGCTCCAGCAGATCTCGCTCCTCCGCGATGGTCAGCATGGCGCAGAACTCGTCCGCGCGAATCTCCTCAAGGCCGATTTGGACGGCCAGCCTCAGCGCGCTCATCAGATCGAGAGCACGTCGGATCAGCAGCCCTTTCTCCGCGCAGTGAGCGGCGTCCAGCCTGTCGAGCGGGCAGTGGTCGCAACGATGGCCGTCTTCCTCCGGCGCGTCCGGGCACAAGAGGGTCGCACAGGTTCATCGCGCCGCAACGCCCAATGCACCAGGAAATGGAAGGACGGATCATCCCGCCACTCCCGGTTAAACATTTGCGTCGCGGTCCGCCGGCGAACGCAGTGTCCATCGCGTCGATAGCCGCCTTGAGCGCCACCGCTTGGTGGATGATCGGCGCTTCGCCCACATATCCCTCAGTCGATGTGACGAGTTTCTTGTAGAGCGCGGAGGCGGACGCGATATTGATGGTCACCTCCTGACGGCCAACCGGCAGACGGAGCAATCGCGCGAAACTCCGCTGTAAAGGATGGGCCGGCACTCGAACACGTCCTTGGCCGAGGGCATCTTCAGCAGGTGGACCTGGGTTGCCCGAAGGGTCGCGCCCAGAACGCGGAGAGTCACCTTGAACGAGTCGCTATCGGGAAGCACGTTGTCCACTTCCGCCAGGCTCAACTGCTCGACGAGCTTCATGGCCTCTAAGGGATCGCTCTCCGGGGCGTCGCCGTCGCGGGACGAATGAACGGGGACAAACGCGAATGAAAACGAATGACGCTCGCGCCGTGAGCCTTACACAAACTCACTTTGCCAAGCTTACAGGCGCGCCGGCATCCCTCACATGTGCAATGCCCGGTGCATCTGCGTCGCGTACGACATGTAGCGTACTACAATGTAGATATGATTCGATCCTGCGGGGACAAGGAGACGGGGAATCTCCTCGCCCGAATTCCCAGCAGGAAGTTTCAGGCCATTGAGCGGGCCGCCCGCAAGAAACTGGAGACGCTGGATGCAGCCACGCGGCTGGAAGATCTCTCGCTTCCAAGCCTGCGGCTGGAGAAACTCTCGGGAGATCGTAAGGGCCAGTACAGCATTCGGATCAACGATCAATATAGGATTTGCTTCGATTGGCGCAAGGACGGCGCGCACGAGGTCGAAGTGGTCGATTACCATAGAGGTGACCGCATGAAGAGTATAAAGAAGCTAACGCCGATTCATCCCGGCGAAGTATTGAAGGACGAGCTGTCGGAGATCGGGATGAGCGCGAACGCGGTGGCACTGGCGCTCCGTATCCCGGCGAACCGGCTCACCGCGATCGTTAACGGAAAGCGGGCGATCACAGCCGACACGGCCATGCGCCTGGCGAAGTTCTTTGGAACTTCCGCCCAGCTATGGATGAATCTTCAGGCCAAGTACGATTTGGAAGTCGCCGGAGATGAACTCGCCGAGCGCATCGAGCGCGAAGTGCAGCCACTAAATACGCACGCGGCGTGAATGTTTTCGATATGCGGCGTCCTTGGCGATCTTCGCCAGCCCCTCCGCTCTCGACAGGTTCATGCCCGCGATCATAAGTAAACGTCTTGACGTTTAAACGTCATAACACTATGGGAGGCGTTGCCCAGAAAAGATCTGAGTCGTATCGTAGCGAAAATCGGGGGTCTCGCCGCCAATCCGCACCCACCGGGTTCGGAAAAACTGTCCGGCGAAGAGAAGTATCGTTTCCGCCAGGGCGACTATCGCGTCTTGTCCTCAATCGAAGCTGGCGCGACGGTCACAATCGTCAAGATCGGCCACCGGCGGGACGCCTACCGACGTTGACCGACCTCCAAATGTGGCACTTGCCGAGAAAGCCGAGGAGGTCTTCTCCCGCTCCGGGGCTATCAGTCTGTCAGCGGCAGCGTATGAGCGAACTCGTATCAGGAATCCGGAATCGCAGTGGTGATCGATGCCGCTCGCGGCTGAGGGCGCCCGTGGTGAATGGCGTTACCGCGGAATCATCCAGCAACTCCCCGGCCCGGCGGTCCAGGAGGCCGCGCAACCCCGCCCTAACGGGCGGGGCTTTGTCGCACGTTTACAGCACGCTCGTCGATTTGTTGCCAGCGCTCGGGGGTCATTGCGTGGCTGGACCTTTCTTCAACAGCGCCGGCCAGTTGACGATCACCGTCAGCGGTGGCCAGCTTTGCTCATCGGGTCCTTGCACCAGAAAGCGCTGGCCGTCCGGGGCCGCGTCGTACGGATTCTGGAGTAGGCTCCACGGCTGGCTCGGCAAAGAAAACAGTTCGTGCGGCGGGGAGGGCTCCACCGAGTCCGCTTGCACCCGCAGACTGACCGCCATCAGCTTGTTGTCCGGCGAGACGTAGAACAGCTCGCGCCCGTTGGCGTTCCACTGCGGATACTGGCCCCCCGCTGTCGAAATCCGGCGCGCTCCGCGGGGTTCCGGGAAGGACTGAACATACACTTCATCCCGCCCGGACTCGTTCGACTGATACGCCACCCAGCGCGGCGGCGTCCGGGGTTCGAACCTCCCGAGAACCTCCGCGAAACGTGTGCGCAGGTATGGTTTCGGATCGCCCGCGGGCTTTCCCTCCGGCGTCATGGGCAGAACCCACAGGTCCTGCCACGTCTCCTCGGCCAGGTCGAAGTACAGGATAAACCTCCCGTCCCGTGACCAGTCCAGCGCGATCCGCATTTTCCGCCCTTCCGTAAGCTGCTGTTGGGTTCCGGCGCCGCTGGCCTCTCGAAGATACAGGTTCGCCGGCGATCCGTGACCGTAACTGAACACGATCCTCCGGCCGTCGGGCGACCACACTGGCAATTGACTGAAGCCCGGGTTGGACGTCAGGCGGTTGGAGACCCCGCGCGCGGCCTCAAGCACCCACAGGTCCACGCCTTCAGCGTCGTTAATACGCGCAAGAGCCACGCGCGAGCCTTCCGGCGAGATGCGAAAG
>JBGPHB010000392.1:0-5355 GCA_041484155.1 Bryobacteraceae bacterium | reverse complement strand
CTCGCGAAGTTCAGCACCGAGAAGATCAGCGGCGAATCCGCCGCCAACATCCAAACCGTCACGGAGCCTATCACCCGCGCGGGCGCCATCCTCGGAACGTTGTACTACATGTCGCCCGAGCAGGTGGAAGGCAAGGAAACCGACGAGCGGTCCGACATCTTCTCCTTCGGCGTCGTGTTCTACGAAATGATCACCGGCCAGCGGCCGTTCACCGGTGACACACAGGCCGCCGTGCTGGCTGCACTGCTCAAAGATCAGCCGACGCCGATGAGTCAGCGTCAGCCGGCGACGCCGCGGGCGCTGGAGCGCGTCGTGAGGAAGTGCCTGGAGAAGAAGCCTGACGACCGTTGGCACTCCGCGCGGGATCTGAAGCCGACGCTGGAACTGATCGATCTGGACGCGCCGCCCACGAGCATGTCCAGCTCCAGCGTGCCGATACCGGTCCAAACGCCGCGCGATCAGTCAAGGAAAGCGTGGCTATGGCCCGCCGTAGCCGCAGTGGTCGTGATCCTGCTGGGTGCGGGTGGGACCTATGCCTACCTTCACCGCGAGATTCCCGTTCCGGAGGCGATCCGCTTTGAGATCGGCCTGCCGGGCAATGGCGGCGGTCTGGCGGGAGCCACTGTTTCCCCGGATGGCCGCAAGCTGACTTTCGTGGCCCGGGGCGGGGATGGGCGCACGAAGTTGTGGGTTCGCTCGCTCTCCACCTCCGAGGCACGCCCGCTCGACGGCACGGATGGTGTGACCGGCATTCCATTTTGGTCCTGGGACAGCCGTTATGTGGCGTTCGGGGCGGATGGAAAGTTGAAAAAGATTGAAGCCGCCGGAGGACCGGCCCAAACGTTGTGCACGATTCAGTCGGCGCTTGCGGGGGGATTCTGGACCGCTGAAGGTAAGATCGTGTTTGGAGCGGGGGCGACCGTTCCGCAGCATCAGGTCCCAGCCAGTGGCGGAACCGCCACACCGGTCAGTGCCCGAACCGAGTCGATGGCAACCCCATCGCCGCTTCCGGACGGCAAACACTTCGTCTATTGGAGCGCGGACGGAATCTTTGTCGCTTCCCTGGAAGAAGGCGCTAAGGAAGCGCCGCGGCGTCTTTTGGCGGACAATTCCGCCGTGGTGTACGTGCCCGCACCGAACTCCAAGCAGGGCTATTTGCTGTTTGTGCGGGGAGCCGCGAGCCTTAACACCACCGGCACGTTGATGGTGCAGCCCTTTGATCCCGGCAGCAACCAACTCGCCGGGGACGCCGTACCCATCGCCGAAAACGTGGCGACCACCGGCTTCTCCGCCTCGCAGACCGGCGTGCTGGTGCATAGCACGAACAGCGCGGTTGCAGGCAGCACGGAAGCCGGCACGGTCGGGATCCTCACCTGGTTCGACCGCGCGGGTAAGGTGTTGTCAACCGTGGGGGAATTGAAGCAGTACGTCCTCGCCATCTCGCTCTCACCGGACGGCAAACGGGTGGCCACGTCCCATGACAGTGATCTATGGGTGTTTGAGTTTGAGCGGGGCGTGGACACACGCCTGACCTTTGAGCCTGGAACGGAACTCTCGCCGATGTGGCGAGGCGACGGCAGCCGGGTCGTTTACGCCACGGTCCCCTCCTATGCCCTGTATGAGAAAGCCGCCAACGGCGCAGGCTCCCCGGAGCTGTTCTTCACCCCTCCCAAAGACGCAAGCATCATTTTGGCCCATGAGTGGACGCCGGATGGCCGCTTCCTGGCGGTTTCGACAGGTGGCGCATCGAGCGATAGTTGGCTGCTGCCCGCGGAGGGCGCGCCGCAGACACGCAAGCTCATGCCACTTGTGGTGGGTCCGTTTAATGAGCGCGGGATTCGTTTCTCCTCGGACGGTAAGTTCTTCTCTTACACATCCGACGAGTCCGGTAAGGATGAAGCCTACGTGCGGCCGTTCGATCCGAAGACGGGCACCAGCCCCGGCGGGCAATGGATCATCTCGAAAGGCGGCGGCGTCAGCCCGCACTGGCGCCGCGACGGCAAGGAGATGTTCTACATGGCTCGCGACGGAACCATCATGTCGGTGGAGATTGACATGAAGTCGGGCTTCCAGCCGGGCACTCCCAAGGCACTCTTCAAGTTGCCGGGCGAGGTGCGGTACTGGGATGCGACGCGCGACGGTCAGAAGTTTCTGATTCCGGTTCCGACCTCCGCATCGAATTCGGCGCCCTACAACGTGATTGTGAACTGGACGTCGACGCTGAAGAAGTAGGCTCAGTGTCACGCTACCGCCTGTATCCCTGCGGCGCTCCAATTCTGCCCGTGGTGACGTCGACTCGCCTGAGCCAGGGAAGCAGCCCTACCACCCTGCCATAGATGATCTCTTCTCGAATCATCGTGACAGACAAGATTGACTTTAAAGGCCGCGGCACCTGGCACCGAGGCATTTAGCCGTTTCTTGGGGGAGCGCTTGTTTGCCATCGTCAAACGGTCCTCCTCGACTGCCAAAGGATGATGCAATCATGCAGAGTACTGTGCGGATGCGCCGTAACACAGGCGCTATCCGTTTTCCGATCGGCTAAACTTAGCTAGATCACTGCTATGCCCCTCTCTGTAGGCGACTGTTTAGGACCCTACGAGATCCTCGCGTCCATCGGCGCTGGAGGCATGGGTGAGGTATATAAGGCTCGCGATACCCGGCTAGGCCGAATCGTCGCCATCAAGCTTTCCAAGGACGAGTTCAGTGAGCGCTTCAGCCGCGAGGCACGCTCCATTGCCGCGCTCAATCATCCCAACATCTGCACGCTCTACGACGTCGGTCCGAACTACATGGTGACCGAGCTGGTGGAAGGCGAAACCTTGCGCGACTGGCTCAAACGCGCGCCGGCCGTGGAGCGCAGCTTGGAGATTGCGAAGCAGATGCTGGAGGCGCTTCGCGCCGCGCATGATGCGGGCATCATCCATCGCGACCTGAAGCCCACGAACATCATGGTTCGTTCGGATGGTTATGTGAAGGTGCTGGACTTCGGCCTGGCAAAGCGGATGCCGGCCACGGGTGTGCTCCAGAACGAAGACACCGTAACCAATTTAAGTGTTCCAGGCCAGATCCTGGGTACCGTTGCTTACATGTCGCCGGAGCAGATCCAGGGGCAGGAAGTCGATCAGCGCAGCGACCTGTTCGCGTTCGGGATCGTTCTCCACGAAATGCTGACCGGGGAGCATCCATGGCGGCGCCGGTCGGGGGTGGATACGCTGCACGCGATTCTTTACGATGATCCCCCGGCGATGGATGCCGCTTCCCCGTTGCGTGCGCAACTGGCTCCCATTGTGCAGAAGCTTTTATCCAAGAATCCGGCGGAGCGGTATCCATTCGCCGAAGCGGTCCTGGACGCGCTCCCCAGCCCCACGACGAGCGGCTCCGCCGCGGCAGTTGCGAAGGGGAAACCTCTCACCTCGATTGCCATACTTCCGTTTGTTTTCTTGAACGAAGTCGAAGAACGCAAAGCCTTGTCACTAGGCTTCGCGGACGCGCTGATTACCATGCTCGGAAGTCTCGAGGATTTTGCCGTGCTTCCGACCTCGGCCATCCTGAACTATGCCGCCGGTACGGAGCCTGCGCAAACCTGCCGCAATCTCGGAGTGCGCCATGTCCTGCAGGGGAACGTCCAGAAGTTGGGGACGCACTGGCGCGTCTCAATGCAACTCTTCGATGGCATGACGCAAACGGTCGCCTATTCCGAGAAACACGACTTCGTGCGGGAAAACGTCTTCGAAGTCCAGGACGAAATCGGGCGCCGGGTGGTGGAATCGCTGCAAACCCGGTTTCCGCGGACAGTGCCGAAGTCTCGCGACCGGTACAGCAGCGATCCGGAGGCATTCGACGAATTCATGGCGGGTCTTCGCGAGAGTTACTCTGACCAGGAACAAACGCTTCGAAGCGCGGATCGACACCTGTCGAAAGCGGTCGAGCGCGACCCCGAATTCGCGCTGGCTCACGCCTGGCTGTCGCAGGTCTCGATGCAAATCCACTTCAACTTCGGCGCCCAGCGGGCGTGGGTCGAAAAGGCCGAACACCACTGCCATCAGGCCCTCACGCTGGATCCGGGACTGCCGGAGGGACACTGGGCGCGGTCCGCGATCCTATGGAGCTCCGCTAAGAATTTCCAGCACGCTGAGGCGATCGCGGCGCTGCAACAAGTCTTAGCCGCGCGGCCTAATTTTGACCGGGCCCACAACCGGATGGCCGCTATCTGTTGGCATATCGGACGGTTTGACGAGGCCCACATGGCCCACAAGCAGGCCATGCGGTCGAATCCAAAGAACCGCACCTACAACCTCGAGTTTATCTATCTCTATAGCGGAGACTTCGCGCGCGCCGAGGAAGCCGCCCAGGCTTGGCTGAGAGAGGCGCCCGGCAACTGGGCCGCTTGCTATTTTTGCCTACTACCTCCACTGATGATCGGAGATCTGAATTTGGCCGAGCAACGGCTGACGGCGGGTCTAAGACTATGCCCCAATGACCCCTTTTTCCTGAGCTTGCAAGGCATACTGCACGCGCGGCGCAAGGAAACCGGCGCAGCGCTCGAGTGTGTGCGGAAGGCGCTCGATTTGCCGATTACCCTCGGCCATGCGCATCACGCCTACTATCAAGTCGCCTCGGTTTACGCCGTATTGGGCGAAACGGAAAAGGCCATGGCTTGGCTGGAGCGCAGCGTCGACACCGGCAATCCCTGCTGGCCTTTCTTCAAGCTGGATCCGCACTTGGAGAACTTGCGTCCCGAGCCCCGGTTCCAGCGGCTCGTCGCCGGCCTCGAGCGCGAATACACGGCCCTGAAGATCTCGCGGCCATAGCGAGTGTGCCCGTGTTTGACCCAACACTCCCAAGTGCACGGGCTGCGCGCTGCCCGCCCAAATGACTGTCACTTGCCGACAGCCACGGGAATTTCCGATAACAGCTCTATCTGAGGGGGCCACGCGATGGATTCTGAAACTTCCTAGAACCGGACTAGCGTTGAGCTACTGAGGAGCAATACCAGGGAGCACGCATTGCAGCAGACGCTTTAGCACTGTCCAGTGTTCTGCCTAAGCAGTGGGATCGCCCGCTGCGTCCTCGCCACGCGGTTTGGTCGTCACCTTCTTCTGGCGGCTGGTGCTCTGATAGTGCGGGCTGTATTCCAATCCGTAGGGCGTCTTAACCTTCGTCCTCGCCTTTTCGTCGTAGAACGCCTGAGCGGATTGGTGTCGCGCCGCGATCTCCTCTTCCGTGCCGTCGCGGAAGGCGATCTCTTCTCGTGGCACAAAGATCACCTGCCCGATCGGCATGCTGTGTGACGCAGAAATCGTTTCGCCCGGCTGGAGGACGTAGCGGAACTCGGAGTCGTGAACGTGCCAATCG
>JBGPHB010000391.1:0-5370 GCA_041484155.1 Bryobacteraceae bacterium | reverse complement strand
GTTTTAAAGCCCCGCCCGTTAGGGCGGGGTCGCGTCCGTAATCTGAGACCTCTTTCACAAACCATGGGGACAGGAGACTAGCGCCTTCAGTGTAGCCTAGCCAAGCTAGCGCAGAAACGGCGGATCAGACCAGCTCCAGTTGCGCTCCGGGTGCTGGTCGATGTTCACCGGATACACGTTCCACTCGTAGACGGCGATCGACCACCCGCCACGCAGGTGCATCGCCAGCCCAACCAGCGCGAGCGCCACGAACGCCGTGCGGAGTCCGAACCAGAGCCGTTCCCAGCGCTCGAAATAGGGAATCAGGAACAACACGAACACCGGCGTCAGGTCGGTGAAGTAGCGCGGACCGTAGGAGTGGCCCGCCCACCAGAATTCGACGAACGACGACACCGCGATCCAGTGCACCAGCACCAGCGCCGCGAGCCAGCGCGAGAGCGGCGTCTCCCATTTCCCGCTTGCCATGCTCCAGATCGCAAAGAGAAAGACGGGTGTATAAATGAACAGGCCTCGCCCGGGACTGATGAGATTCCCGCTGAGCGCCTCGGCGAACCTTGGCCAATTGTGCGGCAGGAAACCGTCCGATTGCGTCCGGGAATAGGGCGACAAAACCGCATGGTACACCGCGTACGTGTACGCCACGAACGCCGCTGCAATGGGTGCGGCCGCCAGCAGGTACTTCGGCAGGTATGCCCGATGCCGCACGGCCACATACGCCGTGAACACCAGCACGAACAGCGCATCGGTGGGGCGAACCGTATAGGAAAGCGCCACGGGAATCCCGGCCCAGGCCGCCAGCGCCGGCCGATCTTCGGCGCGGAGCAGCAGGTAAATCGCGACCGCCAGCAGCAGCATGGACGGAGTGTGTTGCCAGAGGGCGCGCCCGGCTACGCTATAGGCGGGAGTGGCGACCGCAAACAGCAACGCCAGAATCACCGCCCGCTTGACCGGTAAGTACCGGCGGGCGATCCAGTAGATTACGACCGTGGTGGCCGCCACCAGAAAGGAAGCCACCTCCATTTCGATGAGCGGATGCGCAAGATCGTAATCGGCGCGGAGGAATCCGGCAATCACCGGTTGCGCGGGATGAAAATGCGCCAGCACCGGTTGGGCCAGATTCAGGACGCCCACAACCGCGAGAATGAGGGGAGCGGTCAGGATCGGACCGCCAATCGGAAAGGTGCTGAACCAATGCCCGGCGCAGGGCTCGGGCGGGCAGCGGCGGATATTGCCCGCGGGGTCCACGCATTCCAGGGCGTAGTAGTCGTTGTCGCGAATCGCGCTCGAGTACTCGTCCAGGTCGGTGTCACCGTGCCGCCAGAGGCTCATGGCGATGTACACGGTCCAGCGCGAATCGTACGAAGTGGTGACACGGCTGAGGCCACAGAAGAAATAGACCGCCAGAAACAACAGCAGTGGAGTTCGCCAGCTCATTCAACCTGGTCTTTCACTCGCCAGCGCAGAAACGGCGGATCCGACCAGTCCCAGTTGCGTTCCGGGTGCTGGTCGACGCTCACCGGATCGACATTCCATCGGTACACCGCGACCGACCAGCCTCCGCGCAGGTGAATCGCCAAACCTGCCAGAGCCAGCACGACCAGCGCCGTGCGGAACCACCGCGCCAGATCGTCCCAGCGATCGAGGTAGGGAATCAGGAACAGCACGAACACCGGCGTCAGGTCGGACATGAATCTGGGGCCGTAGCACATGCCCGCCCACCAGTTCGAAATGTAAGCGGAAACCGCGAACCATTGCAGCAACGCCAGTGAGGCGAGCCAGCCCGACAGCGGAGTCTTCCAACTTCCACGCAGCATGCTCCAGATCGCGAACACAAAGACCGGCGTATAAACCAGCAAGCCCCGCGACGGGCTGATCAAATTTCCGGCCAGCCCCTCCGCGAGCCTGGCCCAATTTCCGGGCAGGAACCCTTCCAGCCGCGTCTGGTAGTACGGGGACAACAGCATGCGGTAGACCGAGTAATTGTACGCCATGAGCGCCGCCGCGATCGGCGCGGCCGCCAACAGGTACCGCAGCAGATATTGGCGGTGCCGAACCGCGACATACGTCGTGAACACCAGCACGAACAGCGAGTCAGTGGGACGAACCGTGTAGGAGAGCGCCACTGGAATCCCAGCCCAGCCTGCCAGCGCGGGGCGTTCTCCGGCACGGAGCAGCAGGTAGATGGTGATCGCCAGCAGCAACATGGACGGCGTGTGCTGCCAAAGCGCGCGACCGGCCACGCTGTAGGCGGGAGTAGCGACGGCAAACAGCACCGCCAGAATCGCCGCCTTCTTGACCGGCAAATATCTTCGGCCGATCGCGTAAATCACGGCGGTGGCGGCGGCCAGCAGGAAGGAAGCTGCCTCCATTTCGATCACCGGATGCGCGAGGTCGTAGTCGGCGCGGAAGAGTCCGGCGATCACTGGCTGGGACGGGTGAAGGTGCGCCAGAGCCGGTTTGGCCAGATTCATGATGCCCACCGCCGCCAGAACCAGTGGCGTGGTCAGGATCGGACCCCCGATGGGATAGCTGTTGAACCAGTGGCCGTCACAGTGTTCCGGAGGGCCGCGGCGGATGCTACCGGCGGCGTCCACGCATTCGAGCGCATAGTAATTGGTATCGCGAATCGCACCCGGGTATTCGTCCAGGTTGGTATCGCCGTGTTCCCAAAGGCTCATGGCGATGTACACGGTCCAGCGGGAATCGAAGGAAGCGCTCCGGGGGCTGAGGCCGGAGAAGAAGTAGACCGCCAGAAACAACAGCACGGGCACTCTGTGCGATCCTCGAAACAGAGCTATGCGCGCCGCTGTCTTGCTGCTTTCGCTGCTTACGTGCTCGGCCACAGACCTGGAGCATCGCATCGATGCACTGGCCGAATCAAGTGGGGTGGTGGCGCGTGCTTTTGTCGGGATCCATGTAGTGGAGCTTGCCAGCGGCAAAACCGTCTACCATCGCAACGAAGACCGGCTGTTTCTGCCGGCCTCCAACATGAAGCTGTTCACCACTGCGCTGGCCCTGCTGCGCCTGGGGCCTGACTACCGATTTTTTACTCTTCTGACGCTGGAGCCCGCGGGCGACCTGGTGCTGTCCGGGAGCGGCGATCCGTCGCTTTCAGGCCGCGTTTTCCCGTACCAAAAGGACGCCCCGAAAGGTTCGGGACTGCAGGCGATTGAGGAACTGGCGGATCAGGTGGTGGCCGGCGGCGTTCAGCGCATCGAAGGCGACGTTGTGGGCGACGATCGGCTCTATCCTTGGGCTCCCTATCCGCCAAGCTGGACCCAGGACGACGCACTGCGGGAATTCGGCGCGCCCGTAAGCGCCCTCTCGGTGAACGACAACACCGTCATGCTGTCCGTGCGTCCCGGCGTCCGGCCCGGAGAACCGGCCGAGGTGTCGATCGACCCCGCGCTCGAATACTACGCGGTCGATAGCCGCATTGTGACGGTGGCGGGTGGCGGCGATGCCAAGCTGCGCATTTCCCGTCAACCCGGCTCCCGCCAGCTCTTGCTGTGGGGCAGCATCCCGGAACACGCAGGAATCGTCCGCGAGGAGGTGGCGATTGACGATCCGGCCCTGTACGCCGCCTGCGCGCTCCACGACGCGCTCACCCGGCGCGGCGTCGCCGTCACGGGGCGTCCCGTGGCGCGCCATCGGGCCGTCAGCGAGGATTACGACCCACCCGTGGGTACGGTTTTGGCTTCTCGAACCTCGCCGCCGCTGGAACAGTTACTCCAGATGATGGACAAAGTCAGTCAAAACCTCCATGCCGAGCTGATGCTCCGCGAAGTGGGGCGCTCCGCGCGCCACGCCGGCACCCGCGAGGCGGGTCTGGAGGAGCTGGCCGCGCTGCTGGCTGAGATCGGCGCTTCGGCCGGAGAGTCGCGCCTCGAGGACGGTTCCGGGTTGTCACGCGGCACGCTGGTGACACCGCGCTTGATCACCCGCCTGCTGGCCGCTCTCCAAACCACCAAATACCGGGATTCCTGGATGTCGCTGCTGCCGGTGGGCGGCGAGGACGGAACCCTCCAGCACCGTCTCTGCTGCATGGCCGAGGGACGCGTCATTCGCGCCAAGACGGGTTCGCTCAGCCGTGCGCTGGCGCTCTCCGGGTACGCCGACAGCAAGTCCCGCGGCCGTCTGGCGTTCTCCATCCTGGTGAACGACTTTTCCGCCTCCCAGAGCGAGGTGCGAAGCTGGATTGATAAAATAGCAACAGCGCTACTGGAGTAAATCGATATGCCTATTTTTGAGTACTTGTGCGACGATTGCGGAACCAAGTTCGAAAAACTGCTCCGCCGAACCGATGACCAAGTGCTATGCCCGCAATGCGGAGAAAGCCACTTGTCTCCGCAGCTTTCCACGTTCGCGGCTCACGCCAACGGAAGAACGAAAGAAGCGGCTCTGCCCTCGTGCCCCGGCGGAATGTGCCAGACTCCCGATTTCTGCGGCCGGAATTGACGACGAGACTCCGTCAAACCGCTCCATACGAAGCCGCTAAAAAATCCTGGCAGGCGAAACCGCCTGCCCCACCCCTTGGGTGAAGCATTGTACTACTAGACCCTTTCGTCGGACGGGCGTGGGGCAGCCAGTCCTGGCGGCGAGCCGGCCTCCAGGCCGGCTTTCTTGTCCCCGGCTTGCCGGCAAGATTGCCCGCCCCACCTGTTGCAGCAGTGTCTTCTCCGGAGCGGTTACTTCAGCATCTTCTCGATCGCGGCTGCGAGCATCTTGGGTAAGAACGGTTTTTGCAGGAACTCGACGTGCGCGGAACGCGGTGAATAGGGATAGCCGCTGGACACGACGGCGCGCAGCCGGGGGTTCCGGGCGCGCATTTGGTCGAGCATCTCTTCCCCTGTGATTCGGGGCAAGGTCAGGTCCGTGAGCACCAGCGCGTAACGCTGAGGATCCGCCTGGAACAACGCGAGAGCGTCCTCGGGAGCCGTGCAGGCATCGACCTCGTAGCCCAGCCGTTCGAGGTACTTTTTCAGGAGCTCGAGGAGAGCTGCCTCATCGTCCACCAGCAGCAGGCGGGCAGCGCCCATGTCTTTACCGGAGGGCCAACGGTTTGTCACCGGGACTGTACGCCAAACCGAGCGTTGCGCGGTAGCTGGTACGACGGTACCCGGCGAAGTCGATGGCCTGGTGGCGCGCATCGTAGCGTGCGATGACATGGAAAGACCGCGAGAGTCCATAAGTAATAGCAGAACCACCGCTATATAGAGAGTAGGGCTGGATGCCTTGGCCAACTGACGTCAGGGTGTTGTAACCGCCGTTGATGTTAAAGTTCCACTTACGGATTCCAGTGTAGCTGTAGGACGCCGTCGCCGATTCCACCCGGGAGGTGAGATAGACTCCGTTGCCGGGAGTTACCGT